>DGTB01000123.1:0-8612 GCA_002394185.1 Bacteroidales bacterium UBA4347
GCTTTAGCATTTTTTCAAGTGGTTGCAATCATTACAAATCTATCCACATTTGCGGATGCAAAGATACGAAATAAAGGCGATACGGCAAAATTATTTTTTCAGGCGGTTGTAGTGGCAGGTAAGCAGACGGCCCTCGTCGTCGTAGAGGTGGAGGCCGGAGCCTTCGCAGTAGCGCCACACCTTGCACGAGGCGCACTGGTCCTTCCTGGCCCAGCTGCGGTCGCGCATCACCTGGAAGCGGTTCTCCCACACATCCCAGAAATCGTCCTTGTAGATATTGCCCTGGTCCATGTGGCTGCGCACGGAGGTGCAGCCGCTGATGGCGCCGTCGCAACGGATGCTCGCCACGTCGACCCCGCTGCGACAGTGGAAGAAATGGTCGCGCACCTTCTGCTCGTACTCGCCGAGGAAACCCTCGCAGGCGTAGCTGACGTTTATCACACCCCTCTGGCCTTCGGCCACCTCCCCTTGCAAAGGGGAGGAACCCTGCCGGTGGAATGAATTCTCTCCGGCCGTCATGGGGGAGGAATCCTGCCGGTGGAATGAATTCTCTCCAGCCGTCATGGGGGAGGAATCCTGCCGGTGGAATGAATCCGCTCCGGCCATCACAGGGGAGGAACCCTGCCGGTGGAATGAATTCTCTCCGGCCGTCATAGGGGAGGAACCCTGCCGGTGGAATGAATCCGCTCCGGCCATCACAGGGGAGGAATCATGCCGGTGGAATGAATTCTCTTCGGCCGTCACAGGGGAGGAACCTGTTTGCGCCGATTGGCTCTCCCTCTCTTGAGGGGGAGTACCCCGCAGGGGGGAGGGGGTATTACGGCACTCTTTGATGAAATCCAGCAGTCCGCGGAACTGCTCGTCGGTGAACTGCAGCTCGGGATTGCCGGCGGCGCGCCCCATAGGAAAGATGCTGAACAAACGCCAGGCGGGAACGCCCAACGACACAAGATATTCGCGGAACTCCTTCAGATGAGGGTAGTTGCGCGGATTGACACAGGTGACCACATCCCACAGGATGTCCTTCTGCTGCGCCAGCAGGCGGATAGCGGCGGTGGCCTTCTCGAAACTCTGCGGATGGCGGCGGATCCAGTTGTGCTGCTCCTCGAAGCCGTCCAGGCTGACGGTGATCGAATGCATGCCGCTGGCCATCAGGCTCTGCAGCCGCCGCTCGTCGAGCAGGAACCCGTTGGTGACCACGCCCCACGGATACTCGCGGCGGTAGAGCTCGAGGCCCACCTCCTCCAGGTCGGGACGCAGCAACGCCTCGCCCCCGGTGAAGATAATGAAAACCTTGTGGGTGTCGACATGCGGCGTAATGGAGTCGATGACGCGGAGGAAATCCGCGGCGGGCATGTCCTTCACATCGGGCTGCACCTTGCAGTCGCTGCCACAGTGGCGGCAGCTCATGTTGCAACGCAACGTGCACTCCCAGAAGAGCGTCCGCAACGGATGCAGCGCGGCCTCGTTGTGCCGCAACGACCGCTGCAGCTCCAGTCCAACCTTCTGCCTGAGCGACAATCCCATAGCACTTTAATTTATTGCTCTGAAATCCGTCTCAGGCACACCGTACATCGGTTCCATACCGGTGGAATCATTATAGTCCGGCTCCGGGCACCCATACATATCCTTCTGCTTATCGCACGAGGAAAGGCCCAGCAAGCCCATCAACGTGATGAGCAGCCAGTGCTTTGCTTTCAGCAGACGGAGTTTCAAAACGGGATTTTATTTGTTTTCCAACTTGATTTTCACCTCTTTGTTGTAGGTGCCCTGGTGCCATCCGTTGGCATCGGAGCGGTCCACATCGCCGGCCTCGACCTTCATGTCGACCACCTGATTGCGGAACTGGCCGTTCTCCACGCCGTCCACATCGCGCACCAGCAGGCGCACCTGCTGCTGAGGCAGACCGTTGTTCTGGATGGTGAAACGACCCTCGTCGTCGGTACGCACGGAGGTGTTATCCAAATAGCGCTGCACATTCTCGGGATCGCCCTGCAACTCGCCGTCCGCCACCTCCATACCCCGTTCGAGCATATTGACGCGAATGTCGCGCACCGGACGGCCATCGCTGTCCTTCACCTGGCCGCGAATCATGAAATTCATGCTCGGCACACCATACATCAGACGTATCTGACCGTGGTCTTGAACGGGCGGATTTTCGGGCTGAGGCTCTGCCAACTCCTTGCTACAGTGACAGGAAGAGAAACCCATGGCACCCATCAGGGTAACCAAAAACCAATTCTTTATCTTAAGATATTTTATTTTCATGTCATTTTAACGTCGATAATTCAGAAATATTGTGTATTTTTGCAAAACATTTTTATCGAAAAAAACAACGACCATGGACAAGACCATCATAGCAGGCCCCTGCAGCGTGGAGAGCCAGAACCAGCTGCGCGACGTGACGCTGGCGCTGAAAGCCATGCCCGAAGTGACGATGATCCGCGCCGGGGTGTGGAAACCCCGCACCCGTCCCGGAGCCTTCGAGGGCCTCGGCGAACCGGCCTTAGGCTGGATGCGCGACCTCGCCAACGAATTCGGCGTAAAATACTGCTGCGAGGTGGCACGTCCCGAACACGTGGAGCTCTGCCTGTCCTACGGCATCGACACCCTCTGGCTCGGCGCCCGCACCACCACCAACCCCTTCATGGTCGACGAACTCTGCCAAGCCCTGCGCGGCAGCCAGGCACACCTGCTGGTGAAAAACCCCGTCTGCCCCGACGTGCGCCTCTGGCTTGGCGCCCTGGAGCGACTGCAGAAAGCCGGCATCGACGACCTTACGGCCGTGCACCGTGGCTTCAGCATGTACAACAACCACGGCTACCGCAACGCCCCCCTGTGGGAGGTGGCCATGGAGCTGCGCCACGAACGCCCGGAGCTGCCCATCCTCTGCGACCCCAGCCACATGGGCGGCCGCGCCGACCTCGTAGGCCTCCTGGCGCGCGCCGCACACCAACTGGACTACGACGGCCTCATGGTCGAGGTACACCCCCACCCCGCCGAAGCCCTCACCGACGCCGCCCAGCAAATCACCCCCCAGGCCTTGGCCGATGTCATAGCCCACTGGGCCTCGATGCCCTACCCCACCTCGGTGGCTGAAGCCGCCCGGGCGCTCGAACCCCTGCGAAGCAAAATCGACGACATCGACCACGACCTCATCTCGCTGCTCACACAGCGCATGGCGGTGTCGAAGCGCATAGCCACCGTCAAACGCGAAGCCCACATGCCCGTCTACCAGCAGGCGCGCTGGGCCAACATGATGAACGACCGCCTGCGCCAGGCCACCTCCCTCGGCCTCGACGCCGACTTCATGAAGGAACTGCTGGAGAAAATCCACGCCGAGAGCGTCCGCCTACAGATAGAAGGCTGACGCCGGCGCCTCCACCATCACGCAACCGCCCCGCCAACGCCAACGCCCGCAGCAGCGGGGACAATAAAAAAAAACCTGCCCGACGAATCGAGCAGGAAAATGAAAACACAAAAATTCTTTGTATCTTTTTTTCTTATTCGGCAGGAACCACGGACACAAAGCTGCGGTCCTCACGGCCTTTGTGGAATTTCACCACACCGTCGACGAGGGCGTAGAGCGTGTGGTCACGACCCATGCCAACATTCTGGCCGGGGTTGTGGGCGGTGCCGCGCTGACGAACGATGATGTTGCCGGCGATGCACTTCTGACCACCAAAAATCTTGACGCCTAAGCGTTTGCTTTCGGATTCGCGACCGTTACTGGAACTACCAACACCTTTTTTATGAGCCATAATATACTGTTTTTAAAAGGTTAGACACTACGGTTAATTAGTTGATGCTATCGATTTTGATCTGGGTCAGATAGTCACGATGGCCGTTCATCTTCTGGAAGCCTTTGCGACGGATCTTCTTAAACACCAAAACCTTATCGCCCTTGAGATGACGGAGGACGGTGGCCTTTACATTAGCACCAGCAATGTAAGGTTTGCCAACCTCGACGTTGCCATCATTGTCTTTAAGCATCACGGTGTCAAAAGAAACTTCGCTACCCTCGTCGTTCTTCAGACGGTTGACGAAAATCTTCTGATCTTGGGCGACCTTGAATTGCTTGCCTGCGATTTCTACGATTGCGTACATTTTTAACTGTTTGTTTTTTAATTACTTTCACTAATTTCCAGGGCATTTTTCACCCTGATTTCGGACTGCAAAGATACGACTATTTTCCGAACTGGCAAAATATTTTTTCATTTTTAGTCTTTTTAACCATCTTCCCGCCCCCCCGTAGAGACATGGAGACGGCAATCAGGGGGCAAGGAGCCGGCGGAGGTCGTTGTCGTTGGCGGCGGGATGCCACGCGGGGTTGCCGGTGCGCATAGGGATGGTATCGGGCCAGAAGGTTATTTCGCTCTTGGCGGAGCCCGCGAAGATGCCAAGGGCACCGTCGACATTGCCGCGCACCTGTCCCTGCTCGGTGAAGAAACTATTGGAAGAGCCCTGGCGCGAGACGTCAATAAGGTACCGCATACGTGCGTAGGTCATGTTTTCGAGGGTTATGGTGTACTCGTGCTTGAAAGGCTGAACCTCATTGGTATCGATCAGGTGAAGAATCTGAAGTTGCAGATGGTAGTGGTCGCCGTCGATCTGGCTATCGTTAAAGAAGTTGCGGGAATAGAGGTAGCCCAGCATGGGGTTGCTGTAGGAGGCGTCGCCAGTCACCTCGGGGTTGTAACGCAGCATGAAGTAGGAAGCACGGACAGTGTCGACAGTGTCGTACTGCTGTTTCCAATCGTTGAAGCGGATGCCGCTGTCGCGGACCATAACGCGGAGGTTGTAGTATTCGTCGATGCCTTCGTGGTCCTGGAAGTCGATGTCGGCCTGGTAGTAGCGGAAGGTGTGTCCGGCATCAACGTTGCGAAGGCGGACCGCCTCGAAGGTGGGGGTATAGGGCACATAGGTGCCAGCCGTGGCGCTCAAGCCGCCAGCCGTGGCCAGAACCGAGAGACTGTCGCCCTCCGCATAGGTGTAGGGGAAGAAGTATTTGCAGTTGGCAACAGAGTCGGGCGAAAGGGCGGAGCCGTTGACATAGAGGGTCACCGAGGCGTCGTCGAGGGGCTGGTTGTTGGAGGGGTCGAGGAAGAAGCGCGTATGGGCAAAGTAGACAAAGGCGCGCTTGCCGGCCTGCGGCACAGCGTTGAGCACCAGCTGCGCATCCGAGGGGTCGTTCTCAACCTCGAGCACTTTCTCGCACGAGGTCATGAAAGACACCACCGCCAGGAGGAGGAACGCCAAGGGGAGGCGACGGGCCGGACGAGTGGTGATAGCCAAACGCAAGCACTTGGCCACAGGACAAAGGATATGGGAGATATTTTTCATAAACATGAGCTTCTTAAAACTTAACACTAAACACTAAAAATAGAGCGTATATCCTACCGAGGGCAACACGGGGAAGATGCTCAGCTGCATGAGCGCCGAGGGGTATCCGTTGTAGTGCTCGGTGCGCGACTGGTAAAGCATGTAGGGGTTCTGGCGGTTGTAGACGTTGTAGACGCTGACGCTGATGGTACGACGGGCGCGCTTGAACTTGCGGTGGAAGTTGGCACCAAGGTCGAGGCGGTGGTAGTTGGGCATACGGTAGTTGTTGCGGCCCTCGACAACGCTGATGGAGTTGCGGCCAGGGGTTTCATTGTCGTAATCGTCGGGGTCCTCGAAGGCTGTGGGATAGGTCTGTGTGGCCAGCGAGGCGGCGTTGCCGGTGGAGAAGACCCACGTGGCGCTGACGTCGATGGTGGGACTGACCTTGTAGGAGAGGACGATGGAGAGGTCGTGGCGACGGTCGTATTTGGCCGGGAAGGGATCTCCGCCATTGATTATCTGGCCCTCGCGGTCGAACTGGCGCATGGAACGGCTCCACGTGTAGCCTATCCAGCCCGTCAGGTCGCCGAATTCACGCTGGACGAGGAATTCTACGCCATAGCTCCAGCCACGGCCGCTGTAGACGAGGTTCTCCCAGTTCTCACTGCTACCGAAGAAGGTGGCGCCGTCCTTGTACTCAATGAGGTTGTTCATGTGCTTGTAGTAGGCCTCGACCGAGAACTCGGCAATACCGGTGAGGGTGTAGTTGACACCCAGAGCCACCTGGTCGGAGGTCATGGGATCCACACGGTCGGTCACCGGCACCCAGAGGTCGGTGGGCAGGGTGACGCTGGTGGTGGAGAGGAGGTGCACATATTGCGTCATGCGGGCATAGCCTGCTTTGACAGAAAGGTCGGGCGTGATGAGCACACGTCCGGAGAGGCGTGGCTGGATGGAACCATAGGTGGCGTCGTGAACGCGGAAGGCACTGAGGTGGAGACCATAGTTGAGTTTGACAGCCTCGGTGATGGACCAGTCGTCCTCGATATAGCCGACAAACTCGTTGGCGGGAATGGTGCCGGACATGATGCTGGAGTCAATCTGCAGGGCTTGGTTCATCTGGATGGAATCGAAGTAGTTGACGCTGGCGTTGGCCACCTCGGGCGTGAACCAGTGGCGCGTGGCGTTGACGCCGAACTTGACGGTATGCTCGGGCGTGGGCGTATAATCGAAGTCCGAGCGCAGCGTCACCTCGCGAATGCCCGAATTGTAGTCGCCGGTGATGGTGGAGGCTTTGGGATCATCAGGCATGGCCAGTTTCTCCACTGAGCCCACGATATTGTTCTTGTACTGCGTGTAGGAGGCCGAGAGGTTCATGAAGATTTTGGGCGAGAGCTCGTAGTTCCACCGCAGGGCGCCGACGAGGTTGCCCCAGAGGGTCGAGAAGCCAAGGTTGATGTCCTCGTTGAGGGCCGTGACGGTGTGGACCTTGCCGTGGATTTCGTCGTCGCCTATGAAGAAAGAGACATAGAGGCGACTCTTGTCGCTGAACTTGTGGGTAAGCTTGGCGTTGATGTCGTAGAAATAATAGCCCGCGTCGAATTTGGCATTCGTGGCCAATGCAGGGCCTTGCGGTTCCTCGTCAGAGGTGGCATCGTTGAGCCACATGATGGCCGGAATGACAAAGAGCTCGGCATAAGTGCGGCGCGCCGAAATCGAGAAGGTGGTCTTCTCCTTGACCAACGGACCTTCCAGATTGAACTTGGCGGAGATGAGTCCGACCGACAGGTTGCCGTGGAGCTCCTTGTCGTTGCCATTGTTCTGAGTAACATCGAGCACGGCGCTCAGGCGCCCTCCGAAGCGGGCAGGGAACGAGCCTTTGTAGAGGGTGACATTCTTGACGGCATCGGTGTTGAAAGCAGAGAAGAAGCCTCCCATGTGGGTGACATTGTAGAGCGGCACACCGTCGAGGAGGAAGAGGTTCTCGTCGGGGCCACCGCCGCGCACATACATACCGCTGTTGCCCTCGCTGCCGCTCTGCACACCGGGCATGAGCTGCAGCGCCTTGATGAGGTCGGCCTCGCCGAACATCACGGGCACGGACTTGATTTTCTCCACAGTCATCACATTGGCGCTCATCTGTGCGGAACGCACGTCGCCCACACGCTCGGCGGTGATGGTCACCTCGCTGAGGGTGACGCTGGAGGCGAGCTTGACATTGAGCTCGCGGTTGGCGCTGAGCTTGAGATTGAAGAACTGGGGCTCGTAGCCCACAAAGGAGACCTTGAGGTTGACGGAGTCGCGCTTGACGGTAAGCGAGTAGTGGCCATAGACATTGGTCACCGTGCCCTTGCCGCTGCGCGTGTCGAGCACCGTGGCGCCGATAAGGGTCTCGCCGGTGGCGGCGTCGGTGATGGTGCCGCTGATGGTGGCGTTCTGGGCCCAGGCAAACAGAGGCGCCACGATAAATAGTAATAATAACAGTTTATATTTCATGCAACAGTTGTGTTACAGTTTTGTTCAACACGGGATGGACGTAGTCCGGTATGATTTCGGCCAGGGGTTCGAGGACGAAACGGCGGAGGTGCATGCGGGGATGGGGAATGACGAGGTCGGGGGTGTCGATGACCTCGTGGTCGAAGAAGATGAGGTCGATGTCGATGGGGCGGGAATGGTAGGTACGCGACCCATTCATTCCTCGCTCCTCCCCTTGGCAAGACCCATTCATTCCTCGCTCCTCCCCTTGACAAGGGGAGGTGGCCGAAGGCCGGAGGGGTCCGACATCAGCATTTCCCTCACCCCTCACCCCTTCGGGGAGCTCCCCTTGCCAAGGGGAGCAACCAAGTGCTGCATGCTTACCCCAATCATAGGGAGACACCTTTCCTCCACACTGTCCCACGGCCTCCTCTATCCAGCCTATAACAGACTTGAGATGCTCAAAGACCATTCTGTTCTCGAATCTAAGAACCCTTATTCCATATTCTCGAAGAAGATATTCATCACGTCCCAGATCATACTCTCGTTGACGTTTAAAAGTATCGTAATGAACGTTGACATCAAGCTCTACCGCCAAATGCAATTCTGGGCAGTAAAAGTCCAGAATGTATTTCTCTATACCATATTGGCGTCTAAATTTGTATCCAGACAGTTGTCTGTTCTTTAAAAAAGTCCATAAGAAAGCCTCTGCCGAGGTTCCATTTGTCCTCAGCAGTCTTCTGGACAACTTGTTTTCTTTCAGGTTTCTTCTGGCATCGTAGCGACCCCTCAGTCCTGCGGACAGCTCCCCTTGG
>DGTB01000123.1:8669-10468 GCA_002394185.1 Bacteroidales bacterium UBA4347
AGCTCCCCTTGGCAAGGGGAGCAGCTTGATAGAGCATCACTTTCACCTGGGGAGCAGTTTGATAGTGCATCACTTTCACCTGGGGAGCAGTTTGATAGTGCATCACTTTCACCTGGGGAGCAGCTTGATAGTGCATTACTTTCACCAGGGGAGCAGCTTGATAGTGCATTACTTTTACCAATGGAGCAGTTCGATGGTGCCTGCTGGCTCTCCCCCTCTTGAGGGGGAGTACCCCGTAGGGGGGAGGGGGTTGCTACACCACAAGTTGGACCCCTCAGTCCTGCGGACTGCTCCCCTTGGCAAGGGGAGCAGTTTGATAGTACTTCACTTTCACCAGGGGAGCAGCTTGATAGTACTTCACTTTCACCAGGGGAGCAGCTTGATGGTACATTACTTTTACTAAGGGAGCAGCTTGATAGTGCATTACTTTTACTAAGGGAGCAGCTTGGCTGCGAGGGGCGCTGGCGGCCGAGGTGTTTTTCTATATCGAGGGCTTCGCGGAGGCACTCGTGGGCGGACAGGGGGGTGTCGACGAGGAGGGCCTGGTTGAGGAAGTTGGCCACCTTTTCCTCGCCGTTTTCCACTTCGAAGGTACCCCAGGGCTCGGTCTCCACTATACGGGAGAAAGCAACGACAGAGCCGATACGTTGCCGTATCCGCTCTGTCGCTTGGGCTATCAAAGCCTGGCGGTCGCCTTGGTTGCCGCCGATGAGGAGTGCTACATGGTGCATCAGCCGCAGTGTAAGAACCTCTCGACGAGGGCCAGGGTCTTCTCGGAGTCCTTGCCGATGTCGGCGCGGAGGGTGCGGTCGTCGAAGGCGCGGAGTTGCTTGATGATGCCGTCGATGAGTGCAGGGGCGAAGATGCCGTCCTGCTCGTAGATGGCACGGTCGCGCTCCAGCAGGTCGGCGCTGGCGGCGCAGCTGTCGGGCAGCACGTCGAGGCGCTTGAGCACGTCCTCGTGCTCGAAGATGTTGACGCTGACGTAGCGGTCCTTGGCATATTGGATGGCGTTTTCCATCTCGAAGCCGTGGCGTGCGGCGACGGTCATACCGGCCAGCAGCAGGTAGACGTTGGCCGACCCGTCGGGCGTGCGGAGTTCGATGGTCTGCTTGTAGGAGAAGTCGACGGCGTCGTTCTTCTCCAAGGGGTTGGCATGGGCCATCATGTTGCCGCTGCCCTTGTTCCAGCCCAGCGGCACGCGCACCATGGCGGAGCGGTTGCGGTCGCCCCAGCAGATGTTGGTGGGAGCCTCCTGGTGGGGCACCAGACGGAAGTAGGAGGTGGGGTTGGTGTTGCCGAAGGCGGTGAGGGAACCGGCGAGGCTCAGGATGCCCGCCATGGTCTTCAGGGCCACGTCGCTGAGGCCGTTCTGACCGACGTACATGTTCTTGCCGTCCTTGCTCACGCGGGTGTGTATGTGCATGCCGCTGCCGGCCTTGCCGACGGTGATCTTGGGGGCGAAGGTGACGTCGAGCCCGCAGCGCGCGCCGAGGTTGCGGATGACCCACTTGGCGAGCGTGAGCTGGTCGGCGGCGCTCTCCGCGGGGCACGGGAGGAACTCGATCTCGTTCTGCTCGTAGAGCTTGCCGTCCTGCGAGAAGTTGCCGACCTCGCTGTGGCCGTACTTGATGCGGCAGCCGACGCGCGCCGTGTAGAGCATGCACTTCTGGCGGAACTCGTTGAACTTAGCAAACGGGGCGGATTCGTGGTAGCCCTTCTGGTCAACGGCAGGGAACTCGCCCGTGTCGTCGGCAATTACGTAGTATTCCAGTTCGCCCATGGCCTGGAATTCCATG
>DGTB01000100.1:0-1308 GCA_002394185.1 Bacteroidales bacterium UBA4347
TCGTCGTCAGCAAGCGTGATGGAGAGCAGCACGTGGTTGGCTTCCATCAGCCGGAACACGCGCATCATCTCCTCACTCGTCAGCGACTGGCCAAGCAGCCGATGGGCCGGAATTGCAATGCCCCGGAACTTGTCGATGGCTATCAGCTCCAGCACCTGCTCGTAGAAGCCACCCCCCTCTGAATCTCCCCCCTCGGAGGGGGGAGGAAGTTGGGGGAGGAAGTCGGCCATGCCACAACAGAGGAAGCGCTCCGGATACCGCCGCTGCACCTCGCGTAGATAGTCGTTCTGGAGTCCGTCGATGAACTCCTGCACCACCACGGCTGCCGACACCTGGGCGTAGTCCATATTCGAGAGAAACACTTCGGCCGTGTTGCGCCCGTCGGTCATGAAGGGCGGCAGCATCTGCACCTCCTCACCGAGAAACAGCGAGCGGCCGTTCTTCGTGGTGCGGATTGCCTGTCCGTTCCAGCTGGTGTCCTGCCGCAGCCACAGGTGACTATGGGCATCTATCTTCAGGTATTCTTCCATCTCGAGAACATTTGGTCGCCGATAATCTCCTGCACCTCCTTCAGCAGTCCTTCGTCCATCGGCTCATTGACGTATGAGATGTTCTTCAGCACATTGTCGGGGTTGGCACTGCTGAAGAGCGTCGTGGCGATGCGGGGATTCTGGCTGGTGGAGAACTGGATGGCCAGCTTCTCTATCGGGTAGCCCTGCTCCTGACAGTAGATGGCAGCATTGCGACAGGCGTCCTTCAGCTGCCTAGAGGCGGGGTGCCACTCGGGCGTGCCGCGCAGTGAGAGCAGCCCCATGGAGAGGGGCGAGGCGTTGATAACGCCCACGCCGTGCTGCTCGAAGAAGCCGAGGTAGTCGGCCAGCAGCGTGTCGTTGAGCGAATAGTGGCAGAAGTTGAGGATGCTCTCCACCGTGCCCTCCTCGCAATGCTCCACGACCCACTTCAGGTTCTCGGGCTGCAGGTCGGTGATGCCCACGTGGCCCACCACCCCTTTCCGTTTCAGGGCCACCAGGGCGGGCAGCGTCTCGTCAACAATCTTCTGCAGCCCACCTTCCATCCGCGCCTGGAACTCGATGTCGTGAACGTTGATCAGGTCGATGTAGTCCACGCCGAGGCGCTCCATACTCTCATAGACACTCGCCGTAGCGCGACGGGCGGAGTAGTCCCACGTGTTCACGCCGTCCTGTCCGTAGCGCCCCACCTTCGTCGAGAGGTAGTACTTGTCGCGGGGAATCTCCCGGAGGGCCTTGCCCAGCACGGTCTCTGCCTTCAGGTGGCCGTAGTAGGGCG
>DGTB01000100.1:1377-3197 GCA_002394185.1 Bacteroidales bacterium UBA4347
ATGAAGTTGATGCCATGGTCGATGGCCGTATGCACGGCCCGGATGCCTTCTTCTTCGCGGATGCTGTGGAACACGCCGCCCAGCGAGGAGGCCCCGAAGGCCAGGTTGGCCACCCGCATGCCTGTCCGGCCGATGTCGTTGTATACCATTGCTATACTATATTATTTTTGGGGTTCTGGTAAGATAGGTGCTCCCATCTCCGATGCCTCGGCATCCTTGTCGTCGAGCTTGAAGAGCATGAACGTGGGATTCTCTGCTGTGCAGGGTGTCCAGCCTAAGGCCGACTTGGCATCAGGTGAGCCGTTGGCTTCACCTTTGTCCGTCACGTCTCGGCCATCCAAGCCAGCTTGACGGCTCTCGCTGCTCCGCCCGTTGGGGTCGCTGTACTTGGCGAAGTTACTCCAGGCGGTGAGCATCTTCTCAGCCAGGTCCCAGTCGCCCTGAGTCCAGGGGCGCCAGCAGTGCTTCAGCGACTTGAACACGAACCACAGGTCGGAGGAGTGGAACGCACCCCTCAGGCGCTGGGTCACTTCGGGATGGGAGCCGTCGTCGGGCAGCGGACGGGCAAACTCGTAGGCCCATGCCTTGCCGCCCTTGCTCTGGCGCACCTTGCAGAACTCTGCGATGTTGGGAGCCATGTTGCCCATGTCGTTGAGCGTGAATCCAATCATATAGGGAACATCGGCCAGGGTGCCCTCGCGTGTGGCATCGTCGAAACTCTTGACGCTCACATAGCCGTCGATGAGCGGCATGAAGGGCAGCATCATGCGCTCGCCGGTGACCTGTCCGTAGAGGGTGCTCAGGGCGAACACCGTCTCTGTCGAGGCCCGGCGCATCTTATCCAGGTCGGTGAGGCCGGCCCAGTCGAACACTTTCTTCGCATTGGCGGCAGCATCGGCAATCGAACCGCCACTGTAGCGTCCGCCCATCATGCCACCACCGTTGGGATTGGGGATGCTGAGTCCTTGTGCGCTCATGATGACAGCCTTGTGGAACAGTCCGCGGGCCAGGGGCGACTCGCAGAGGGTGCGCACGCTGCCACCTCCGGCACTCTGTCCGAAGATCGTCACGTTGTTGGGGTCGCCACCAAACTGCGCGATGTTTTTCTTGATCCACTTCAGGGCCTCTATCTGGTCGAGAATGCCATAGTTGCCCGACACCTTGTGCGGACTTTCCTCTGTCAGAGCCGGGTGGGTGAGGAAGCCGAACACGCCGAGACGGTAGTTGATGGAGACGAGCACCACGTCCTTGGCGCCCCATTCCTGACCGTCGAACTCTGGCTCCGAGCCCCATCCCTCGCGATAGCCGCCACCATGAATCCATAGTGCTACGGGCAGTTTCTTCGAGGTCTGGCCGGGGGCTTTTGTCCACACGTTCAGATAGAGGCAGTCCTCACTGTAGGGAGCCTCTTTTCCGTATCCCCACTCGGTGAAATAGCCGCCGGGATACTGGATGGCCTGGTAACTGGGATGGCCAAAGGTGTCGCAGATTTTCACGCCCTTCCAGGGCACGATGGGCTGAGGTTCCTTCCAACGATTCTCTTTGATGGGAGGAGCGGCATAGGGGATGCCACGATAGACAAACACGTCGGGATGGTCGTCGGCCAACACACCTTGCACCTGGCCACCTTCGATGGTTAACACTGGATTGTCTGCCGCATGGGCAGATACTGCTACCATGAGCAGAAGAGGCAAGAATAGTTTTTTCATAATGAATAGTTGTACTGATTGTCGCCCTGGCCGCGAACAGCGGTTCGTGCGGCAGGTTTTTAGAAATATAGATTTAGCTCACTCTCTAATTAACAAACTGCTATGATTCAT
>DGTB01000142.1 GCA_002394185.1 Bacteroidales bacterium UBA4347
GCCATCACCTGGTCGTAGATGTACGCCTTGCGGGCGGCCTCGTAGACCTCCTCCTGCGAGGCGTCGGGACGGCCGTAGCGGATGTTCTCCTCGATGGTGCCGCTGAAGATGTGGTTCTTCTGCAGCACGAGGCCGATGTTCTCGCGCAACGCCTGCGTGTCCCACTCGCCGAGGGGCACGCCGTCGAGGGTGATGGTGCCGCTGTCGGGCGCGTAGAATTTGTCCAGCAGGTTGACGATGGTGCTCTTCCCTGCCCCGCTGAGGCCGACGAGGGCCGTGGTCTTGCCCGGCTCGATGGTCATCGAGAGGTCGCGGATGGCATGTGTGCCACCGGGATAGGTGAACTCCACGTTTTTCAGCTCGAAACGCCCCTGCACACGCTCTCCACTCTCCACTTTCCACTCTCCACTTTTTTCCACCTCGCCGTCGGCCTCCAACAGCCCGAAGAACCCCTCGGCATAGACCAGTGCGTCGTTGAGGTCGTCGTAGATACGGTGCAGCTGGCGGATGGGAGCGCTGACGTTGGCGAAGAGCATCACGTGGTACATGATTTTGCCAATCGACATGCCCGGATAGTCCACCAGCACCAGGTAGGCCGTGAGGATGATGATGAGCACGGTGCCAATCTGTTCCACGAAGGTCTTCAGCCCCTCGTAGAGGAACGAGATGCGGCGCGTCTGCATTTGCTGGTCGGTGCTCTGCTCCTGCAGGGCGGCCTGCTTGGCGGCCTCCACGCGCTCGCGGTTGAACGACTTGATGACCCCCATGCTCTCGATGATGTTCAGTATGCCGTGGCTCAGCTGCTGGTGGGTACCGAAGACGCGGTGGCGCCACCCCTTCATCCTCCGGCCCTGCACGGCGGTAATCCAGAAGTAGACCGGAATGATGACCGTGGCCACCAGGCCCACATACACGTTGGCGGCATACATCAACGCCAGGGCCAGCACCGCGCTGGTGAAGAGCGGCAGAATGTCGATGAAGAAGTTCTTCACCGTGTTGCTCAGACTCATGATGCCGCGGTCGATGCGCGTCTGCAGCTTGCCGGGCTCGTTGCCCTCCTGACTGAAGAAGGCCATGCGGAAGGTCAGTATGCGGTCCACCACCTGGAGCGAGAGGTCGCGGCTGACGTTGATGCGTATCTTCTCGCCGAAGATGCGCTGGCCGAAGGTGACCAGCGCCGCCAGCACCTCCTTGCCCAGCAGCACGGCACTGATAACGAGGAGTATCCTCGCCGCCGCACCCCACTGGAATCCGCCCTCGAGGTGCAGCAGGGCGTTGATGGCATCCACCGCGCGGTCCAGCACCACAGCGTTGACCTGCGCCATGAGCGACCCCACGAACGTCAGCACCAACGTCATGGCCAACAGCCACTTATAGGGCAGCACGAACGGCAGCAGCTTCCGCAGCAGTCCCCCGATGCCCATCTTGCTTTGTGTATTGTCCTGTTTCATAATTTCCGGCTGCAAAAATACACAAAATGTTTCACATGATAAATTTTTAATTCCAAAACCGCATCTTCACCCCCCTCCCACCCTGCCAACACCCTGCCACCACCCTACCATCTCCCACCATGGTAGGACTTGGGTAGGAGTTGGTAAGGAGTTGGTAAGGACTTGGTAAGTGGATTACAGGTAGTTAGCGTTTCTCGGTTTTTTCACGGTTTTCTATCTGTTATTCGATAAAAAAATCATTGGTTTACGTTCCGTATTTGGCGGGATGGATTTTTTTGCGTAAATTTGCATTTCGAAAAAAAGTGCACTTTTATGAAAAAATCCATCCTGATCATCGCCCTTCTGCTGGCCACCGTCGCCCAGGGGCAGCAGCGCGACCGGCGCGTGGACCTCACCATTTCCTGCGGCTACCGCATCGACCTCTCCACCACCGGGCGGCTGTGGATTGGCACACGCTGCGGCGATATCTTCACAGCCGACAGCATCGGCGCCACATGGCGCACAGCAATAAAGGACGAAGACCCGATGCACATTGGAGGAGCCACTCTTGAACGCATAGCCGCCTTCGGCGACGACATCGCCGTGGCAGCAGGCTATATGCACGGTGGGGACTACGTGCTGCGCACCACCACCGGCGGCGCCGTGTGGGACACTGTGCAGGTGGACACGAACCTCGTCTGGGTGCATGGCTTCTGCTACCATGCCGACGGGCGAATGTGGATGGCGGCAGCCAGTGGCCGCCAGTACGAGTGCATGGCCTACAGCACCGACCGCGGGCAATCCTTCACCACGTTGATGCCCCCGTTTGCAGACCCCAACGACGACGAGGGGGGCGTTGAAGAACTCTACATGGTCACCGCCGACAGCGGCTTTGCCGGCACCTATGGCGGAGGCATCTACTCCACCTCCGACAACTGGCGCACCGCCCACCGATGGGCAAACCCGATAGAACAGGGGCTGATGGAGAAGGATAACTACTCTGACTCGTGGGTGAACCGCATCCGCCCCTGGCGCGGATGGCTCATCGCCACCTTGAGCCAAAGCACATTCTGCACCCCAATGGGAAGCTCTCCTAAATGGCAAACACTGCCCTGGGCCACCTATGAGGTGGATACCGTCAGCGGCAACCTTTGGGCCGTCACCGACAGCGGACAGTTGCTTTACCTGACCGACATGAACCACCACCGATTGGTACTTGACAGGGTGGACGGAAGCATCATCGGCACCCTCGGCGGAAGTATTTACCTGCGCACCCTGAAAGGTGTGGTGCGTGTGTCGCCCGACGGCCGGACCGACACCTGCGGTTTCTACACCGAAGAGAAAACCCTCGACGAGGTGTTCGACGAAAAGTATCTACCCACCTTCAGCCATGGCGGCCGCCTGTGGCGCACCGACGGCACGAGCATCTACCTGCAGGATGTCCTGGGGTGGTACCGCGTGGCCAAGCCCCTTGGCATTCGGGAGATGCACCCCGACCCCGACCGCGAGGACCGCGTCGTCATCCTGCGCGGCGACGGCATGAACTACAGCATCGACACCGCCGGCCGCATCGAACCCTACACCTACCGCCAGCCGCTGGCCCGCTTCCTCGAGAGCGGCCTGAAGAGCGTGGGAATCCAGACTTACAAGGGCGGTTGCTTCCACTTCGACGAGCAACTCATCACCTACACCCGCAACGGCGACCTCCTGCGTGAAACGGAGAACACCGTCGAGAACAAACGGCACACCAAACGCACCTTCCCCGTCGAGGTGCTGGAGAGCTCGCTGAGGCGCCTGGGCGAGGTGTACGACCGCTTCCCCACGGCCGCCGACTTCGGCCTGCAGGAGGGCGAGGTGGACCTGCACAAGGCATTTGCGCGCGTCGGCGGCTGCACCAGCTATAGCGGCTACCGTATCACCTTCGTCAACCGCCAGGGCGACACCCTGCGGGTCAACGGCAACAGCGATGCCGACTGCGGCGAGTATTTCCCCTGGATGCTGCCCATGAAAGTCGCTGGCGGAGGCGAGAGCTTCGTCACCTACCAGCCCCTGCTGTGGCAGACCCTGCGGCCCATGATGCCGGAGGGCATGATGCACCGCCGCTTCCTGAACAACAACAGCCTCTTCGACCTGCGTCCCTGCGACCTGCTCTTCTTCCCCGACACCGCCGCAACGGGCGAGTATACACATGTGGCCTTGGTGGAGAGTGTGGACGACACGGTGTGGATCATCGACGCCACACCACAGAACGGCGTCAGCCGCCGCCCTTTCCTGCGCACAGAATATGACGGAGACCTCTTGCCCGACGTGTACCGCTTCGAGCACACCTATTTCTACTTCGACTCGGTGCTTGCCCGTGCCCGAGCCTTCATCGGACAGCCCTACGACAACGACTTCCTGCCCGACAACGGCGCCCTCTACGACTCCGAACTCATCTACGAGTGCTACCTCGACGATGTCAATGAAGACAAAACCGACCGTCATCTCTTAGAGGCCACACCCATGCATCGGCGCAACAAAAACGTCATGGGCACCACCCCGACAAGCCTCTCACAATCGAAATGTTTACGTGAGCTATAAAAAGATTATGAAAAAGACCATCCTGATCATCATCGCCACACTTATGGCCGCAGGGCAAATACAGGCCCAGCAGCGCGACCGGCGCGTGGACCTTGAAGTGCAATGCGGACGCAAAGCCTCGGTGGCGCCCGACGGTTCGATTTGGATCTGCACCATGTGCGGCGAAGTCTACAAGGCCGACGGCATCGGCACCTCGTGGCGCACGCTGATGAAGAAGAAAGACATCTGGAGCGACATCCATCTGGAATGTGTGGTGCCCTTCGACCGCAACACCGCCGTGACGATGGGCTTCAAGGAGTACCTGCTGCGTACCTCGACGGGCGACACCGTATGGGAGCGCATCCCCTACAAGAGCTTGAAGGGGCAGGAGTGGTTCCACCCCGGATGGCGCGGAGCGGGCGGACGGATGTGGGCAGGCTCGCAGGACGGCCTGCTGCTCTTCAGCGCCGACAGCGGCCGCACCTTCACCACCCTGCGCGACACCGCCTTCGAACGCAAGCAGGGCATCGACGACATCTACATGCTCAGCGCCGACAGCGGATGGATTGCCGGACACGGCAACCGCATCTATTCCACCACCGACAACTGGCGCACCGTACGCCGATGGGCAACACCCCTCGACCAGAAACTCTATACCGTCACCGACCCGCACGACCAATACTGGGTGAACCGCGTGCGGACGTGGAACGCGACCGATAGGGAGCGAACCAATACTTTCCGGCAAAACTACCTGCTGGTGCATGAGGCCTACTGGAGCTTCATCACCCCCCTGGGCGACACCCTACATTGGCAGCGCACACCCTTCAACCTGCAGCCCGACTTCGAGGTGGACACCGCCACAGGGCGCCTCTGGGCACGCGACAGCGTGGGGCACATGGTGGTGTTCTTCAGCCCTCAACGGTGGAAGACCTTCGATCTGCAAGCCATGCAGATTGCCGGCATCCACCAAGGGCGCGCCTACTGCCTGACGGCGTGGGGCATCGTGGCCATCGACACCGCCGGCCGCATGGACACCTGCGGCTTTTACACCGAAGAGATGACCCTCGACGAGGTGTTCGACGAAAAGACGGCCAAATACGGCAAGTATGCAGCTGAGTATCTACCCACCTTCAGCCATGGCGGCCGCTTGTGGCGCACCGACGGCACGAGCATCTACCTGCAGGATGCCCTGGGCTGGTACCGCATAGCCAAACCCCTTGGCATCAGCGCAATGCACCCCGACCCCGACCGCGAGGACCGCGTCATCATCCTGCGCGGCGAAAAGAACTACAGCGTCGACACCGCCGGACGCATCGAGCCCTACACCTACCGCCAACCCATGACCCGCTTCCTCGAAAGCGGCCTGCAGGGCGTGCAGATAACCACCTACTACACAGGATGCTTCCACCACGAAGACCACACCATTGCCTACACCCGCGACGGCGACCGCCTGCGCGAGACGAAGAACACCATAGACAGCAATCGCTGGGTTTCCCGCCACTTCCCTGCCGACACGCTGGAGCGCGCCCTGATGCGGCTGGGCAAAGCCTACAGCCTCTTCCCCACCCCCGCCGACTTCGGCCTTCAGGAAGGCGATGTGAACCTGGAAAAAGTACTCTTGTACGAGCCCTACGGATGCACCAGCGGCGCCGGCTATAACATCCTCTTCATCAACGGCAAGGGCGACACCTTGCAGGCATACGGCAGCAGCTACAAGGAGTGCGGCGACTACTTCCCTTGGATGCTCCCCATGCGTTTCGCGGGAAGCCACATGGCCTTCGTCACCTACCAGCCCCTCCTGTGGCAGGCCCTACGGCCCATGATGCCCGAAGGCATGAGGCTCCGCAGCTTCCTCAGCAACAGCAGCCTCGTCGACCTGCGGCCGGGCGACCTGCTCTTCTTCAGCGAGGAGGGCGCCATGGGCAACGCCATCAAAGCCAGCACGGGCGAGTACACCCACGTGGCGCTGGTGGAGAGCGTGGACGACACGGTGTGGATCATCGACGCCACGCAGCGCTACGGCGTCAGCCGCCGCCCGCTCACAACAAAGTATGGCAGCAGCGACTTCCCCGATGTCTACCGCTTCAGGGACGGCTGCTTCTCCATCGACTCTGTCCTTGCCCGCGCCCGCTCGTTCATCGGCCAACCCTACGACAACGCCTTCCTGCCCGACAACGGCGCCCTCTACTGCTCGGAGCTGGTCTACGAAGTCTTCCTCAACGACTGCAGCGACAAAGGCAAGCACCTCATAGAGGCCAAGCCCATGAACTGGCGCGACAAGAACGGGAACCTGCCGAAATACTGGAAGAAACACTTCAAGAAGCTGGGCATGCCGGTGCCCGAAGGCGTCCCCGGCACCAACCCCACCGACCTCAGCCGCTCGCCCATGCTGAACAAAGTCCTTTAGGCATGGCACAATAAACAAACCCTTGCCGCGTTAATAGTGCACGAACAAACAAAACATACCGAACATGAAACCTATCGTAAGCATCATCATGGGCTCCACCTCCGACCTGCCGGTCATGGAGAAAGCCTGTCAGTTCTTTGAAGAAATGGAGATACCCTTCGAGGTCAACGCCCTCTCGGCGCACCGCACCCCGCAGGAGGTCTCCGACTTTGCCCGCCAGGCCCAGGGCCGCGGCATCCGCGTCATCATCGCCGGTGCCGGCATGGCCGCCGCGCTGCCCGGCGTCATCGCCGCCGAAACGCCCCTGCCCGTCATCGGCGTGCCCATCAAAGGCTCCTGCCTCGAGGGCCTCGACGCCACCTTCGCCATCATGCAGATGCCTCCGGGAATCCCCGTGGCCACCATGGCCATCAACGGTGCCCAGAACGCCGCCATCCTGGCCATGCAGATGCTCGCCCTGGCCGACGACACGCTCATGCAGAAGCTCGTCAGCTACAAGGCTGGCCTCAAGAAGAAAATAGTCAAGGCCAACGAGGAGCTGGCCAAACTGGAATACAAATTCAAATGCTAAAACCGGTATGAAGAACATCTGGAGAACACTCGTCGCCGTAATGCTGATAGGCTCCATGGCAGCCTGCGGCGACAAGGACAACGACAACGACGACGCCCCCGACACCGTCTCCGGCGCCACCACCCACGAGGAGGACATGGCCAAAGGCCGCATCGGCACCGGCACCTTCATCAACTACGACGGCACCACCGTCAGCAACGCCTACGGCATCGACTTCAACAAGGACGGACAGCTGGAGTTCCGCATCAGCGACGACCGCAAGTATGTCAGCTACGTGTGGAGCGAGAACGGCAACAACATCGCCAACGCCGAGAACCAGTGGGACATCATCGAGCCCATGGCCAAAGGCGCCTCGGTCTATTCCGGCTGCCGCTGGGAAGGCCAGGGCGACGCCATGCTGCCCGCCAACCTGCCGGAGAAATTCTATGTCGGCTTCCGCATCCGCCTGGGCGACACCATCCACTACGGCTGGGCCAAGGTGGAATACGAGAACGGCACCCTGGAATGGGACAAATGCGCCTACAACACCGTCCCCAACATCACCGCCTTCTGCGGCGAGGACTGAGCTATGAACTGACCTCCACGGTGCGGTGCTGGCGGCGGTAGGCGGCGGGGGCGAGGCCGAGGTGGTGGCGGACATAGGTGCCGAAGGCCGACGTGTTGGGGAAGCCCATGTCCGAGGCTATCTCCTTGAGCGGACGGTTGGTGTAGCGCAGCTGGTGGACGATGGCCTGCAGGGTGAAGATGTCGAGCCACTCGGTGGGCGTCATGCCGCTGTTCTCCTTCACCACATGGGCCAGATACTTGGGCGAGACGCACAGCTGCTGCGCCATGTCGCCCACATTGCGCAGGTGCCCGCGTCCCTTTTCGGCCATGTCAATGAAGGCGACGAAGAGCGCGCTCCACGGCCGCGTGGCATCCATGCCGTCGACCACAAGGTTCAGTATCTCATACACATAGCTGTCGGCCAGCATCGACAGCACCTCCTGGCTGTAGGGCCGCTGGCCGGCGGCAAGGAGTATCTGCGTCAGCTGCAGATACGACTCGGCAATGCGCTGCCCCTCCGCCGAGAGGCGCGTCACCGGCGCGCTGCGCAGCCACTGCAACAGGTCGGCCGCACGGTGGTGCAGCGTGGTGCGGTAAAGCTCGGCACGCGAGACATAGACCACCGACACGCGGCAACGCGCAAGGTCGGCCTCGGCAAGGAGGCTGGAGGGGGTGATGAACAGCAGGTCGCCCGCGGCGAAGCTTCGCCGATTGTCGTTCAGCAACACCGAGGCCTCGCCTTCGTGGCACCACACCACGGCACCCACATCGAGGCGCGCCGGGAGGTCGGGCAGGCGGTCGCCAAGCACCAGACGCCCATGGCTGACCTCAGTGCCGAAAGTGGTGAAATTGGTTTCGTCGATGATAGTCATGGATAGTATAACGCTAAGGGGGCGGAAAATATTGTGCGGCTACTTCCGGGGCGGGTCGATGGCGGCATAGTGGCGCGCGTCGGCGAAGACGGTAACCAGGTAGATGAGCGCCAGGACGGCTATCAGTCCCATGGCCACCAGGTCGAGCGTGGAGAAGGGATGGCCGCAAAGCTCCAGCGAGAAACTCAGCAGGCCGGGGAAGAAAACAAGCAGCGCGTTGACCACAATGATAATCAACCGGAACTCGGTGGGCCCCAACTTGGCGTACGTCAGCCGGAACTCACTCTTGAGGTGGGCGTTGATACTGACATTGACGGTCAGGAAAAGATACAAAATGAACACCGCAAGGGCGAGGTTCAAATCCACCAGCGGCGACAGGCCGGCACCGACGAACATGAAGGCCTCGTTGACACAGTCCACCGTGTGGTCGAGGTAGTAGCCGTAGAGGGGCCGCTGGCGGTTGCGCACACGTGCCAGGGTGCCGTCGAGCGAGTCGCCGTACCAGTTGAGCACCAATCCCGCCGAACTCAGCCACAGCCAGCCAATGCCGTAGTGCGTGAGGGCGAACCCCAGGCCGGTGAGGAACGCTCCGAGGACACCCACCACCGTGAGCATGTCGGAGGTAACCCACTGCGGCTGCCGCCCGGCAAGCCACACCAAAGCTTTCTTCTCCATCCCGTTGAGGAAAGAGGTCTGTATGCGCAACGACTGCTTGACTTCGCTCATATCGTTTCCCTTTATCATTTAAACATTCCCCCGACAAACGCAAAGTGCCGCCGTTTTATTGCACACACCTTACCTTTTGAACATAAATGAAGACGTATGCAAAACCCGCCGCCGGACAAAAAGAAGGCATATTGCAATGTGGCACACAATATTTTCGGCAAAACGGCGTTACACACGAAAACCAAAGACTATGATCACCATCGGAATAACAGGCACCCTCGGTGCGGGCAAAGGCACCATAGTGGACTATCTGGTAAAGAACCGCGGCTTCGTGCACTACAGCGTGCGCGCCTTCCTGACGGAGGAAATCAAGCGCCGCGGCCTCGAAGTGAACCGCGACACGATGACCCTCGTGGGCAACGACCTGCGGGCGCAGCACACGCCGTCGTGGATCGTCGAACAGCTCTACCAGCAGGCCTCGGCCTCGGGGTGCAACTGCATCATCGAGAGCATCCGCACCCCCGGCGAAGTGGAGGCCCTGCGCGGCAAACCCAGCTTCTACCTCTTCGCCGTCGACGCCGACCCGCGCGTGCGCTACGACCGCGCCGTGCTGCGCGGCAGCGAGACCGACCACATAGACTACGACACCTTCATCAGCAACGAGCAGCGCGAGATGGACAATGCCGACCCCAACAAGCAGAACCTCAAATACTGCATCGAGCACGCCGACTTCCGTTTCGACAACGGCGGCACCATCGACCAGCTCAACGCCCAGGTGGAGCAGGTGCTGTCCCAGATCACCTACCGCCGCCCCTCGTGGGACGAATACTTCATGGAGCTGGCCAACACCGCCTCCAAGCGCGCCACCTGCGACCGCGGCCGCAGCGGCTGTGTGATAGTGAAAGACAGGCAGTTGCTTGTCACCGGCTACGTGGGCTCCCCCAGCGGCCTGCCCCATTGCGACGAGGTGGGACACCTCTTCCGCCAGACCATCGACGCCGACGGCCACATCTCCACCCACTGCGTCCGCACCGTGCATGCCGAACAGAACGCCATCTGCCAGGCCGCCCGCCGCGGCATAGCCCTCGACGGCGCCACCCTCTACTGCCGCATGACCCCCTGCCGCACCTGCGCCATGCTCATCATCAACTGCGGCATCAAGCGCGTCGTCTGCGAACGAAAATACCACGCCGGAGCCGAAAGCGAAGAGCTCTTCCGCCAGGCAGGTGTGCAGTTGGAATTCTTCCACGACGAGGTGCAACAGTACGCCAACCAATAATCACTCTCTCCCATGGCCGCCTGTGTTGCAAAAGGAGTGCAATCTTTGACAAAAAGTCGGGGACAACCCTTTTTTCAAAAAAAATGTATACTTTTGCACCCGAAATCATAGAAACATACACAACGCGCCATGAAAACCTCAAGAGACCACATCATGACACAACCCGGCCGAATCGCCGAAGCCGGAATCACAGTGGCCGATGTAACAGGATTGCCTGTATACGGAGAAATGTATATATCTCCCAACTACCGTATTGTCCTATGCCACCAAGGGCATCTCGATATGGAATACGACAGCCAACACGTAACATTCAACTCCCACAACCTGGCGATAATCTATCCTCACCACGCCATCTTCGGCCATAGCGCCAGCCCGGACTATCAAGCCACAGTAGTCATTGTATCGGCCGAAACATTCAAAACCATCTGCAACCACATTGCCCTTAACGAACGTTTTGCCGACAATCAAAGCTCAAAACTGCAACTATCCGAAAGCCAATCCAATGTTATCCTGGCCCAAATGAGAGCCATGCAGGCCATCGACAGGATGGACACGCCCCACCGCATCAAAATGCTGCAAGCGTCGCTATTATCCCTGCTGGAGATGGTCAACGTGTTCCGCGACAACGAAAACGGAGTCAAACTGAACAAAAACAACAAAAGACTGAGCAACCGATTCAACGAAGCCGTCTCCGACAACTTCCCCCCGCACCGCGACGTGGCCTTCTATGCCAACATGTTCTGCCTGAGCCCCAAGTATTTCAGCTTCAGAATACAGGAAGAAACCGGCCACAGTGCCAGCTACTGGCTGCAGCAATATGTCGTGGCCAAAGCCAAGATGCTCATGCGCAACCATGCCGACGCCACCCTCAAACAGATTGCCGACATGCTCGGATTTCCCGAACAATCGTCCTTCAGCCGCTACTTCAAACGCGAGACGGGCATGTCGCCCGATACCTGGCGCCGACAGTAGTCGCACGATGTCACATTTTTCGGTTTTTCATCTCCCCCCTCCCACCCTGTCATCTCCTACCGTGGTAGGAGTTGGTAAGGAGTTGGTAAGGACATGGTAGGGAGATGGTAAGTAGGTAATGCCTACTGAAGGCCAGTTTGTTAACGATTCCAAAAGCGTTTTTGGGGACGCAGAATCGGCTTTGGTTAATTTTGGTTAAATCCAAATGTTAAATTTCTTTAAAACGAATCCTGAAGGAAGCGAATAAAGGAGGTTTTGATAAATAAATTTCGCAGAACAAAAAATTTTGTGTATATTTGCAATCGTATGGCCACATATGCGCTCAACGTATGAGGCTGATTATAAATAAGATAAGGAAAGAAAATAACTATATAATGAAAAACAAATATACAAAAATCACCCTGCTGGCAGCAGCCATTGGCATGCTGACGCTCGTCTCGTGCTCCCAAAGCCAGGAGCTTGCCTACTTCAAAGACGCCCCGCGCAACGTGGAATCGGACCAGAGCGGTCAGTTCTCCAAAGGCATCCAGACCAACGACTTGCTCTACATCTACGTGGAGAGCCGCGCGCCCGAAGCCACCATCCGTTTCAACCAGGAGACGAACAAGGTGGCCGTCGACGGCGGTGTCGTGATGAACCCCGGCGGCAGCGCTGTGACCGGATACCTGGTCAACAACGAAGGCGACATCATCTTCCCCGTGCTGGGACGCATGCACGTAGAGGGCAAGACCCATGCGCAGCTGGCTGCCGAGATTGAGCAAAGACTTGTCAGCGAGGGCCATATCCTTGACGCCACGGTAACTGTGAAGTTGATGAACTTCAAGGTGAGCGTGCTCGGCGAGGTGACCAGACCCGGCCAGATCGAGGCCTCGGGCGAACGTCTGACCATTTTCGAGGCTCTCAGCATGGTGGGCGACCTGACCATCTACGGCCAGCGTGAAAACGTGACGGTGGTGCGCGAAGAAAACGGCACCCGCACCGTGGGAGAGATCGACCTCACCTCGAAAGAGGTCTTCGACTCGCCCTACTACTACCTGCACCAGAACGACGTGGTCTACGTGGAGCCCAACATGAAGAAGAAGAAGTCCGCCGAACGCGACCCCATGACCCTGAGCTACATTTCCAGCGTGGTGTCTATCGTGTCGGTGCTCACCTCGGCCTTCTACTATTACCTGCTGATCAAGCGAATGAATTAAACACCTGAATAGAAGTCAAAAAAGAATAACTTTACGATTTGAAGATGGACAATAACAATAAACAACTTCAGAACAACGGTAGCGACGGCGAGAACGAAAAAACACTCTCCATCCGCGACCTTATCTTCATGGTGCTGAACAACTGGTGGTGGTTTGTCATCTCGGTTGTTGTCTGCATGATAATTGCCGCCTTCCTCTACAAGGCCCAGGCCAAAACATGGACCGCCTCGGGCACCATTCTGGTGCGCGACGAAGGCAACAACGTGCGCTACCAGTCGAGGAACATGGACCAGATTCTGAGCAACATGGGCATGGACAACACCAACCTTTCGCTCGAGAATGAAATCTACATGCTCAAGTCGTCGTGGCTGATGAACCAGGTGGTGAACCGCCTGGGACTGAACCACACCTGCTCGCGCAACGACCTGTTCAAGAAAATCTCCTACTTCAAGGATGCCCCTCTGACACTGACGGTGCACGACAGCGGTCAAGAGAACCGCGATGTGGAGCTGCATGTCAAAGTGAAGGCATTGGCCAACAACAAATACGAATACCGCGCCACCAAGTTTGGCCAGACGGTGGAAGCCGAAGCCTACTACAGCCAGCCGGTGAAATTCGACGACACCGTCTCGTTCACCATCGAGAAGACTCAGTTCTATAACAAAGATTACGAGGATGTGACTCTGAATATGAGTGTGCTGCCGTCGATGAAACTGGCCCGCAACATGCTGAAATCCCTCACCATCAGCCGTGTCGACAAGATGGCCTCCATCATTTCCATCACCTACAACGACAGCAATCGCGAGCGTGCCAACCAGATTGTGGACACCCTGATTGCCGTCTACAACGACGACGCCATCGAGGACAAGAACAAAGTGGCCCAGAAGACCGAGTCGTTCATCTCCGAGCGTATCGCACTCATATCCGGCGAGTTGGACGTGGTTGACGCCCAAGTGGAGAACATCAAGCGTACGTCGGGACTCGGCGAAATGACGGGTGCCAACACCCAGCTGCTGCAGACGGGCCAGCGCCTCTCCGAACAGGTGGTGGCTTTGGAGACCGAGATGACACTTATCAGCTACATCAAAAACTATGTCTCCGACCCCGTCAACAAGGAAGAACTTATTCCCGTCAACGTGGGTATCAGCGACGTGGGTATCCAGGGTATGATTAATTCGTACAACTCCCTCGTGGCGCGCTACAAGAGACTGAAGACCACCGCCGGTCCCAACAACCCCGAAGTACAAGGGCTGAAACGCCAGATGGACGATGAACTGAGTGCCATCAACGCTTCCATCAGCAACCTTATTAATGCTACGCGCGTGCGCCTGCAAGACGCCCGCGGTCAGGAAGCCAAAGCCCGCGGCCAGATTGCTGCCATGCCTACGCAGACCAAAGCTGTCACCGAGGTCACCCGTCAGCAGAAAATCAAAGAGGAGCTCTACCTCTACCTGCTGAGCAAACGCGAGGAAACCGCCATGAACCTGGCAGTCACCGTGTCCAACGCCAAGGTGGTGGAACCCGCCATCGTTAACCTCACCGGTCCGAGACTGGTCATGTTCGCACTGGTGGCTCTGGTGTTAGGCCTGGCCCTGCCGGCACTGATCATGTTCTGCATCAGCTTCTTCGACACCAAACTCCGTTCGAAGGTCGATGTGGAGCGCAACACCTCGCTGCCCATCCTGGGAGAGATACCGCAGAAACCCGCCGCACGTGTCAACGACGAAATCATCGTCACTGCCAACGGCACCGATGTTGTCACCGAGGCTTTCCGCCTGCTGCATTCCAACATACCCTTCTTCCTGAAGGATGGACAGAAGGTGATCCAGACAGTTTCCACCGTTCCCGGCGAGGGTAAATCCTATACGGCCCTCAACCTGGCCCTCTCGCTGGCCTACGTCGGCAAGAAGACCATTCTTATCGACTTTGACCTCCGCAAGCGCAGCCTCTCCAAGACCATCGACCGCCACAATCGTGTGGGTCTGATCCACTACCTGCTGGACCAGGAGGACAACTTCGAGAAATACATCATGCACAGCGAGACCTCCGACCACCTCGACTATGTGGTCTGCGAGAAGACGCCGCCTAACGCCACCCAGTTGCTGATGGGCGAGAAACTCGACCACCTGGTGAACTACCTGCGCAAGCACTACGACTATATCATCTTCGACTCGACACCTGCACAGATTGTTGCCGACGCGTCGGTGATCAACCGCGTGGCCGACCTCACCACCTATATCATGCGTGTGGGCTACCTCAACAAGAACTCGCTGCCCTTCATCCAGGAGATGGCCGACAAGGGCAAGTTCAAGAATATGGCAGTCATCCTGACCGACGTGCCGCTGATCAAGAAGCGCTACGGTGGCTATGGCTACGGTTACGGCTATGGCTATGGTTACGGCTATGGTTACGGCTATGGTTATGGCTACGGTTACGGCTATGG
>DGTB01000204.1 GCA_002394185.1 Bacteroidales bacterium UBA4347
AGTCCGGCCCTCCGCAACAGTTCTGCCAAATAAATAAGGTGGGGCTGCTGCCAGATGAGGAAACTGCCCACGCTCGAGGGAGCCTCAACGGCGCCGGGGTCGGTCATCTTCATCCAGCGGAGGCCTTTGAAACCTTGTCTGCGGGCAATCTCACGGGCATTGGCGGCCGCCTTGAAATACCATGAGAGGCTGCGGTCGAGCAGTTCGGGATGGCCCCACAAGGCGAACTGTGCCTGATGCCACAGTATCATCTCGAGATGGAACTTGCCGAACCACGAGTTGTAGGTGAGACCCGTTTCCTGCGGAGGTGTGTCGCCGGCATCCTGAATGGCCATGAGATACTGGCTGAGCACGATGCGCCGCTCCAGTTCGCGGGCCCTCGGGTCGGTACATTTCGAGAAGTCGATGATGCCGCCCTCGTTCCAGTACCGATGCCAATAGTCCTTCGGCATGTCGGTGGTGGGAAGCGGGTTGCTCTTGCCATATTCCGCCAGCGCCTTGTCGTCGGCCGCATACTGGCACACGAAAGAGAACTCGCGTCCGCGGGGAATGAGCGTGAAGCGATGGGCCGACTGCTGTTGGAACTTGGCTTTTCCCTGCCAGCTGATGCGCACATAGTAGGTGGTGGCGTCGATCACACGACGCAGGAGCACGCTCTGCCGGCCACGCCCGACGATGGTAGTGGTGTGCAGCGGGTCGGCATCCCATCGGCAGCCATCATCGCTATGCACGCCGGTGGGATAAGGAAAGCGGAACACCAGGGGCAACTGCTTGGCAGCTCTGACCTTAGCCACAACCGCGTCGGCATCGGGCAGACAAGCCGTCTCTACCTCGTAGGAGACACCGCGGTAGGCAAAACGGCTCTTCACGAGACCATCCCAAAGTTCGAGTGTCTGGTCGATATCCTGAATGTCGGCGGCCGCGCCCTGCGGAAGGTCGAAGCCGATGGTGCCCAGGTGCAGGCGGTGGGGATTCACACGGTAGTAGTTGGCGGCATCTTTCTTACGCCCATCTTCTTTTATCTGCACGGCATAAGGCTCCTGGCGGCCGCGGCCGAAGTCGTAGAGGCGCAGCGTCTCCTGGGTGGTCAGCTGCTGTTTGTTGGGAAACGAGTGCCAGCCCCAGTCGCTCATGGTGCCCAGGGGAATGCCGTTGCGGTAGGTCTCGGGGAATGTCTGCAGGCCGGTGGCGTCGACGGTGAAGGCAAAATGGCCGTTGCCCACCGAGAGCGAGGCCAGCGAGTCGATGGCGTTGACGTGCGGGTTGTTGCGGGTGAGCACTTGCCGACGGTCTATTTTGGCCAGGCCGACCACAGGAAGGAAGATGGTAATGAAAAGAAGCAGCTGTTTCATATTCTTAGTAGATGTGCATATTATTCTCGCAAAGATACAACTTTTTACCCACAATCTGCTCATTTTAAGCAAAAAAAGTGTAACTTTGACGCACTTTTACAATATTCCCCCGCATGGTGAAACACCTTCTGCTCATCATTTTGGCACCAGTCCTGCTGCCACTCGCCGCCCTTGCCGCCGATACTGACTCGCTGCAAGAGCGTGCCGGCTACGTGCACCTGGTGATGGCAGAGGCCGTGCCGGGCGCCATACTCCACACCAACGACTACCTGAAGGGGGGCAACGACGAGGGGCGCACCATGAACCACTCGTTCGTAGGACGGCTGAAATACGCCTTCATGCGACCACAGAACACCCCTGAGGCCAGCATCTACAAAGGAGCCTACCAGGGCATCGGCGCCGCCTGGCACGAGTTCAATCCGCAGCTGAGCAACCCGCTGTCGGTCTATATCTTCCAGGGGGCCCGCATCGCCACCATCACCCGGCAGTTGTCGCTCAACTACGAATGGAACCTGGGACTGACCTGCGGCTGGAAGCCTTACGACAAAGAGACGAATCCCGACAACAAGGTGATTGGCTCGAGGGTGACGGCCTATATCGACACCGACTTCTATCTGAACTGGCGGCTGAGCCGTGAGCTGGACCTCAACGCGGGCGTCTCGCTCACCCACTTCTCCAACGGCAACACCAAGATACCCAACTCAGGACTCAACGTGGCCGGCGCTAAGGTGGGACTGGCCTATTACTTCAATCGCGGGCGCGAGGCGGCGCCCACCCCGCAGACCGTGCCTCCCTTCGACCGCCACATCAGCTACGACCTGGTGGTCTACGGGGCCTGGAAGCGCATGGGCTTCTATGGCAAGGAAGGTCCCACGGCCGTTCCGGGCAGCTTTGCCGTCGTGGGCTTCAACTTCAATCCCCTCTACAACATCAGCTACTGGCTGAATGCGGGCGTCTCGCTCGACGGCATCTACGACCACAGCGCCAACATCCGCTACAACGAATATACCGACGAGACGATCTATCCCGCCACCAGCAAGCAGATGGCCCTCGGCCTGTCGGCACGGGCAGAGTTCGTGATGCCCTACTTCACCATCAACCTGGGCATCGGCCACCACGTGGTCAATGCCGACCGCCACCTGGACGGCTGGTACGAGGTGCTCGCCCTGAAGCTCAACCTCAGCCGCCGCACCTTCGTCCACATCGGCTACAGCCTGAACGACTTCAAGAATCCCAACAACCTGATGCTCGGCATGGGCCTGCGCTTCAACAACAAGCGCAAGAGCCTCTAGTTTTGCAAAGCAGAAATGACATTTGGACAAATCACGGGCCGTCAGACTTTCAAAAATCTTAATTTTTTAAAAATCAACACGATAAATATCATCATTTATTCGTTATTTACGATAAATGGCAGTAATTTTGCAGTCACAAACGAAAGTAAGGTATCAAAAAATTGTTTTTAAAATAGATTTAAATTATGAAGATTGAAAAAATTCACGCAAGAGAGATTCT
>DGTB01000102.1 GCA_002394185.1 Bacteroidales bacterium UBA4347
CTCCCTACCAACTCCCACCACAGTGGGAGATGATAGGTCTATGATAAGGTTAAAATTGGATTTTTTAACATCTTTTAATAAAGTTCGACATATCTACGCATTGTGAAGCATCTTTCATAACAGTTTGGAAATTTTAGTTAAAAGATGTTAAATTCGAGGGGTGTGTAATGTTTTGCGGAAAAACTGGTTATAATGGTGTATAGAAAGTTTTTTTTAGAGTATTTAAGGAGAAAAAAACGTTATAGAAAATATGAATATGAAGAAACGCTTTTTGTTTTTTGTGTTGGCCTTTGGGGCCATGTCGCTTTCCCTGCATGCGCAGGATACCATCGACACCTTTCCGTGGACGGAAGAATTCGACTACACCTCCGGCACGCTGCCTTCGGGGTGGACGCGTGCTGCCGGTTTCCACAGTGGCAGTTTGGATTACCCCGTTGTGCAGAGCCGGAGGCTGCGGTTCCGCACCACTGCCGACAGCTGCAATTTCCTGGCTACACCGACCTTCGCAGCGCGTACGGGGTACCTGTTGCTGGAGTTTGATGTCAAAGGTGGCGGCGACAATGTGTTGAGCATTGGAACCGTCCCAACAGCATCGGATACGGGCCTGTTCTACCCTCAGGTTGAGTTGGCTTTGGGGTCGGAGTATGGCTCTTTGCGACACGTCAGTTTCGCCATCGAGGTGCCGAGCGGACAGAGTTTCTGTCTGGCCTTCAAGGTGAATGCAAACAGTAGTACCTACAATGTCGAGATGGACAATCTGGTGGTCACGGCCTCGCAATGTATGCCTCCTGAGGGGCCCTTTGTTGCCACCAGCGTTGGAGCCAACGATGTGTCGTTGGTTTGGCACAGCGCCAGCGATGGCTTTGGCTTGGGATATATAGTGGCCTACCGCCCAGCGGCCAGCGGGGAGTGGCGGCACCTGCCGCTCACCTCGGACACCTCGGCTGCCATCGGTGGGTTGATTCCAATGACGGAGTATCTTTTCCGCGTCGGTGTCCTTTGCGAAGACGACACCATTTATCTTGGCACCACGCTTTCGGTCACCACTCCCTGCGGGCCGTATCCCGTTCCCTTCGAGGAAGACTTCGTGCAGGCGCTGAACGCCTGCTGGACGGTGGAGTCGGGCATGACACGCAGCAGCAGCGGCTACATGATTTTCGGTAGCGGCACGGGCGGGACGATGCGCCGTCTGGTCACGCCTGTGATTGGCGCTCCCGTGTCGCAATGGACGGTGCACATCGGCTTCCGAGGCTCGTCGCCCAGCGGCAAGATGGCTGTCGGTGTGGTGGATGCCAACGACAGCCTGCTGGCCGTCAGCGATACCCTGACGGGCGCTGAATACTATTCCTACCGAGAGACGCTCTTCCGCACCTATCGTTTCGACAGCCTTGCTGTGGACAGCTGCCGCCTTGTGGTAATGGGGAAAGCGTTGAATCTCTATTCCATCGAGATTCAAGCCTCAGGATGCCGGCCAGTGGACAGTATCTGGCTTACGGGCGTGAGCGAACACACGGCCGATATGGAGTGGGCCGGCTTGGATGCCGACGGCTACCGCGTCCTTTGTTCGTCGGCGGACGGCACAGACACCTTCTATGTCAATGAGAACTGGATCAGCATCGACAGCCTTCGCCACATGACGACCTATCGCGTGCGGGTTTATCCCGTCTGCGCTGATGGCGACTCTGCCATCTTCTCTCCCGAGCTTGTGTTTCGTACCCTGCGCGAGGAAGTGACGCTGCCATATGAAGAAGACTTTGAGGCCTGCGAGGCCGACAGCGTGCCCGATGCCTGGATTCCCCTCGCCTCCAGCATGGTGAACGGACATTCCTACCCCTCGGTTTATTTGGGCAACAATGCCCATGCCGGCAACAAGGCTCTGAAATTCAATGCAACTTCATCAGAGTCTAACCTTATTGTCACCCCCTTGCTGCCGCGTTCCCCATCGGGCTACAACGTGAGTTTCTGGATGCGAGGGGTTGGCACACTGTATGTGGGTACGGTGGACAGTATGCTGAGTCCTGGTTCCTTTGTGGCCTGCGACACTATCGAACACAACGTAAGCGTCGGCAACACCTGGATACGGCACGAGATGCAGGTGGGTGATGCCCAGACCCGCTACGTGGCCTTCCGCTGGGTGTTGTCGGGTTACGTGTGCCTGCTCGACGACCTCGCCATCCATGCTTTCGAACAATGCGCTGTGCCGCAGGGCGTGCAGGTAGAGCCCTCCTCGGACGGATTCTCCATCGTATGGGATTCCACGGGGGCTGTGGCCTACCAGCTCGGCTTCGGATTGACAGACGATTTGCCCTCGGCCACCATCATCACTCTCGACTCCGTTCCGCAGGCTCTCCTCGACACCCTTCGGCCTGATATGCCCTACTACCTATGGTTGCGGAGCATCTGTGCGGAGGGCGACACCTCGGCGTGGAACTGGCTGGGATACCACCGTACCGCCTGCCTGCCCATGGGCATACCCTACATCGAACGTTTCGACTCCACCCTTGTCGACGGGCGTCCCGCTTGTTGGCACATCCCGGCCGACAGCATACGGAACGGACTTTTGCTGCGTCGTGTGCGTGTGGAGGAAGGCGGCGCATACGACACACGTGGATTGAAACTGGAGGCATCGATCGAGGCTCCTGCCCTCGCCGCCACAGCCCCTGTGCCGCTGCCGGCCGACAGCATCGGAGTGGCTTTCAGGGCATATATCCCTTCGGCTTTGGAGTTCGTTACGCAGCATCTGCGTGCCGGCGTGACGGCCGACCCTGCGGACACCAACAGCTTCGTGATCTTGGCAGATACCTCGGTGACGGGAGGCGAGTGGATTGAAATGTCGTTCAACACCTTCGACCTGCCCCTTGAGGGCGAAGTGCGTGTGGCTTTCTGGCTGCAGAGGGGCACAGCGTGGATAGACAATTTGCGGATTGACTCCGTGCGCTCCGTCCGTCCGGCCTGCGAACCCGCCCGGAACCTGAGGGTAGGGGAGGTGGACTCTTCGTCGGTGGCCCTCGAGTGGGATGCCACGGGAGACGACTTCGAGGTCGAGGTGATGGATGCCGACGGCAATACGGTTGCCCGGATAGCCACCGACAGCAACGCCCTCGTGGTGGACAGTCTGTCGCCTTTGACCTACTATGGTTTCCGCCTTCGTGCCGCATGTCCCGGCGACCCCACAGCCTGGACCGAGGCCCTCACCGTGCGCACCGCCTGCCCCTCGCCGTATCATGTGCCCTTTGCTGAGGATTTCAGCGATGTGGATAGGGGTTATATACCCGATTGCTGGTATTCGCAAATGGGATGGGGCACCATGTTGACTGGCGACAGTAGCCTTCGCTGCTCGGTCGACGAGGAGGTTTCTGTCATAGCGACACCGCCTCTCTTGGCCAGCCGCGCCGTCACTGTGACCCTCCGCTTCAGGATGGGCCGATACAACCCATGGGTGAACGACCCGGCACACTTGCGCATCGGCATCATGCCCGCCAATGGAACAGTTGGAAACATGCTTGCCTATGTGGACTCCACCACCATGGTCTTCTTCAACTACGGACCCCTCTGGCATTCGCTGCAGTTCTCCTATACCCCCGATGGCGATGAGTTCCGTCTGGCCGTTGAGTTGCAAAACGGCGAGTTCGAGGTGGACGATATCAGCATCCAGTATGCTGCGGTCGACACCCTTTGGCGCACTCTCACCCTCGGCGCCGATGCACCCTCTATGGGCACCGTCTCGGGCGCAGGGCGCTATCCCGACAGTTCGCTTGTCACCATCACGGCATCTCCCTTCGAGGGGTTCCGATTCCTCCGCTGGAGCGATGGCGACACCAACGCCAGCCGAACGCTCCTTCTGGTGAGCGACAGCGTGCTTGTGGCCCATTTCGGCACGATTCCTGACGTCGGCATCGACGACCTCCAGCTCCAGGCCTCCGGCCTCGTCGTCTACCCCAACCCCGCCAGCAGCAGGGTGAGGGTGGAAAGCGACGGGATGAAGGTGGAAAGCGTCGCCCTCCTGGACCTCAACGGACGGGTTGTGCAGGACTACCGCGGGCTGGCAGGACGCACCTCGGTCACCCTCGATGTCAGCACCCTGCCCGGCGGCGTCTATTACCTCCGCATCGGTGGGCCTGACGGTATCGTCGTAAGGAAACTGATAGTGCAATAAAAACAGAACTTGTCCGTTATGTTATAAAAAATATGGCTGTACTGGCAACATACAAGGCTCATGTAACCCCGAAGTACGACACCTTTCTGCCTTTCCGCGTGGCAGTTGCGTGCATCGCCGCGGTGGTTTTTATAGGTGGAGCGGTGCTGACGACCTATCTCAACTGGCGGGTGGAGGTGCTGCTGCTCTATCTTTTTGTGCTGTGCTTCGTTGTCAATGCGGTCGTGTATATCGACACGTACATGAAATGGCATTGCACGGAGGAGACCGTGTCGGTGCAGCACGAGATGCTTGTCGTCGAGCGTCGCAAATGCATCTTCGGCCGCCGGAAGGAGATACCGCTGTCGGCCATCAAAAAAGTTGAGACCTACGACGACGGCGTCGGCCAGCGCTCGGCGACGCTGCGTGTGGTCTATTCCAACACCTCCTATCGCTTCGGACTCTGCCTCTCCGACGCCGACCGCCAGGCCCTGGGAAGAAAGATCATGGAGCTGGCCGGGCGGTATGTGTGATTTCTTCCGTTCCGGACAATAAAATGACAGATATGCCGTTAATTAAGAAAAACAAGAGGAAAAAATCATGACTGTAACAGAAGAAGAACTGCAACGAATAGTGGCTGCCGCCGTCAAGGTGGCTTTGAAAGAAATAAAAGGAGAAGAGGCTGCACAGGAACCCTTGCAACCGGCAGAGCCTGTACAGGTGAGCCAGTTTGGCGAAGCGGAGTTGGACGATGCCATGCGTTTGATGCAGAGCAACCGCGGCAAGGGCGATGAGCCTATGGTGGGCATCTTCTGGTACAGCCCTCAGATGGGCGACCTCTTCGGCATCCGTTCCCATCGCATTTCCGATTACACCAAAGCCAACTCGCGCTCCGAATTCGGCAGCATTTCGTGCTCGGAGATGCATGAGGACGTGTGGAAAAAGGAGTTCCATCGTCAGAAGTACAAGAACGGCGGAGTGGGACCTTATACGGGAGCCTACGAGATGGTCCCTCGCGGCCGCATCTTCTACAATCCCGATACCGAGGTGTTTACAATCGCTGTTGGCTCATGGATAGAGCAGTATCCGCAGGCTGTTCCACTCATCGTCGAAGAATTCAATCTTGGCAATGCTACTTATGTCGTCAAGACTGCCCACCACTGGGACATCGGGCAGAAGTGGAATTAGACCAAGAAACGCTATGAAACAGATATTGATGATTGTCGCAGCGGTGTTTGCTGTGTCGTGTGCCCATCATGGCGGCGGTGTGCAGGCCGATGTGGCGCCGGAAGCCTGCGCGATGGACACCCTTTGGGCTGACGACAACTCGTGGTGCGACATACAACAGCCTTTCGTCGAAAACGGGCGGCGGGTGCTTTACCGTCACACCACGTTCTACGATGGCGACACGCAGGTGATGGACTATGTCTACATCCCCCGAGGCAGCGACGAGCATGCCCGACGGGTGAAGGAACTCTTCGGCGATACCGGACGGGCTCCCTATGCCGACGACCTCTTTGACAGTTATGGCTTGCCGTGCACACACGTGGACCTTGGCGACCTGCCGCGCGACTGGTTCGTGGTGATGCGCTACAGGAACACGCCTGTCTTCACGGCCGACTATCCTTATTACCTGCATTTCACCGACAGCACGCTGGTGCATCATGGAATGGAAGACTGGGTGGACCATTTGTGCGGTGTGGAGAAGCTGCCTGACGGAGGGTATGCCCTCAAGCTTGAACGCTTCGACTTCGAGCAGGGTCGTGTCGTGTCCTGTATCGACACTCTGCCGCCCCTCGGGAAGGACCATTGCGTTCATTTCGCAGGGTGGCTGCTCACCACACGTGAGCACCTGAAGGACTTCGACCTGATCGACGTGGACAACTGGATAGAACTCGTCGACCCCCTGGCTGGCGATTACCGCTTCTGAACATCGGCGTCCCGCGTTTACCATTCCTCCCCATACCAGGCCATCTGCAGGGGTTCCTTGCGGTCGATGACTTCGGCGGGCATGTTCAGTTTCTTTACCTTTGGGCGGAACCCGAATCCTATGCCGCCGCCGATGTGGGCCGAGGCGGCGGTGCTGCGCGTCTGTTTCGCCAGGGTGGGGATGTCGAGGGCGTCGGAGAGGCCGTTGATGCCGCCCACGCCGGCGTTGAGGGAGAAGAAGAAACGCTCGTCCACATAGTAGCGCAGACCCAGTTCCAGGCCGCCGCTGAAGCCGTAGCGGTTCATGCTGTAGTCCTTCCCGCCGAAGGCGAAGGCGTTGTGCAGGATGGCCAGGCCGAGGGTGGCGCCGAACTGCAGTTCGAGGTGCTCATTGAGCATGGCCGAATGGCGGATGACCAACGAGAGGTTGTGGACAACGGCGCGCTCGTCGAGGGCCAGGTTGCCGGTGAAGACGTTCGTGTTCTCGTAGCGCAGGCCGTAGTAGGCGTGGTCCCCATGCCGTAGACCGAGGTTGAAGGCCGAGGTGAGACCCGTATACCCCTCGGTATTGTCCTGCAGGGCCGAGAGGGCGGGGTAGTTAAAGTAGTGGGTGACGTTGAATCCCACCTCGCTCTCGAGGTGCCACTTGCGCTCCTGCCCGTGGAGCACCATCAACGGTGCTAACATAGTGATGATAATTGCAAATCGTTTCATAAACATTATTGTTTTTTCGTATTATTGACGCACAACAGGCCTAAATCTTACATCCTTGTGAAAGTTTTTTTTGCCATTCTGTAAAATGTTCGTATCTTTGCAGCCAAATTCGTAACAATGGACAAATACAACCAACGCGGCGTCTCGGCCTCCAAGGAGGATGTGCACAACGCCATCAAGAATATCGACAAGGGCCTTTATCCCAAGGCTTTCTGCAAGATTATCCCCGACCTGCTGGGCGGCGACCCGCAGTATTGCAACATCATGCATGCCGACGGCGCAGGCACCAAGAGCAGCCTGGCCTACATGTACTGGAAGGAGACCGGCGACCTCTCCGTGTGGAAAGGCATCGCCATCGACGCCATCGTGATGAACACCGACGACCTCCTCTGCGTCGGCGCCCTCGACCACATACTCCTCTCCTCCACCATCGGACGCAACAAGCAGCTCGTTCCCGGCGAGGTCATCTCGGCCGTTATCAACGGCACCGAGGAGTTCTGCCAGACCATGCGCGACATGGGCATCGACATGGTGCTCACCGGCGGCGAGACCGCCGACGTGGGCGACCTCGTCCGCACCATCATCGTCGACTCCACCGTCACCGCCCGCATGCGCCGCGCCGATGTCATCGACAACGCCAACATCAAGGCCGGCAACGTCATCGTGGCCCTCGCCTCCTACGGCCAGGCCACCTATGAGACCGCCTACAACGGCGGCATGGGCAGCAACGGACTGACCTCGGCCCGCCACGATGTCTTCTCGCACATCTACGCAGAGAAGTACCCCATGTGCTACGACCACAACCTGCCCCAGGAGGTCGTCTTCTGCGGCTCCAAGCTGCTGACCGACCCCACCGAGGTGCCCGGCGTCGACGCAGGCCACATGGTCCTCTCGCCCACACGCACCTACGCCCCCATCATCCGCCGCGTCCTCGACGAGTACCGTCCCAAGATCGACGGCATGATCCATTGCTCCGGCGGCGCACAGACCAAGGTGCTGCACTTCATCGACAACCTCCACGTCATTAAGGACAACCTTTTCCCCGTGCCGCCGCTCTTCAAGATGATCCACGAGGAGAGCCACACCGACTGGCAGGAGATGTACAAAGTCTTCAACATGGGCCACCGCATGGAACTCTACACCGACGAGGCCACGGCTCGCGGCATCATCGACATCGCCCGCAGCTTCAACGTCGACGCCCGCATCATAGGCCGCGTCGAGGCCGCCCCGAAGGCCCAGGTGACCGTCGTTTCGGAAAACGGAAAATACGAATACTATGGCTGAAGCAACCTTCGTCGACACCTTCAACAACCGCAAACAGGCGCGTCTGGAAAGCGGCGAGGCCGACCGCCTCTCGAGCCGCAGTTTCAACCTCGCCCTCACGGGCCTGCTGGCCTACGGCCTGCTGCTCAACGCCGTGATGGTGTACTACTTTGCCGAGCCGCTGACGAACATGCTCGTCGGCGTCAGCCCCTGGATGCTGCTGCTGGGCTACATCGTGCCCACGCTCATCGGCGTCGTCCTTGCCGCCAAGTCCACCAACCCCCTGGTGAGCTTCATCGGCTACAACCTCGTGGTGCTGCCCATCGGCGTCATGCTGACGCTCATCGTGCCGGGATTCTCCGCCGCCGTGGTCACCAAGGCCATGACCCTCACCGGCATGGTCACCGCCACCATGATGCTCTTGGCGCTCATCAAGCCCTCCTTCTTCCTCGGCCTGGGGCGCACACTCTTCTTCGCCTTGATAATCGGCATCGTGGCCGAAATCGTGGCCACCTGGCTGCTGGGCTACCGCGGAGCCCTGTTCGACTGGCTCTTCGTCCTCCTTTTCTCCGGCTACATAGGCTACGACGTGGCCAAGTCGCAGGCCTACCCCAAGACCCTCGACAACGCCGTCGACTCCGCCCTCGACATCTACCTCGACATCATCAACCTCTTCATCCGCCTCCTCGCCATCCTCGGCCGCCGCGAATAGTCGGGGGACACCGACGGCAAATAATTTTTCAAAAAAAAATAAAAAAATACACAATAAAAACAAAACACCCTCGTTTTAATGGGGTCTTTCGAGACGAAAGAGTGCGATAATAGCTCAGTTGGTAGAGCGGCGGCTTCCCAAGCCGCAGGTCGCGGGTTCGAGCCCCGTTTGTCGCTCACCTTCAGCGGAGTGCAACCAGAAGTTGCACTCCGCTTTTTCTTTTTCCCCCCTCGTGCCCAATGCCCACCCGTACCCTACCCGAGAGGTGTCTGATACGGCCGTTCTTAT
>DGTB01000017.1:0-2301 GCA_002394185.1 Bacteroidales bacterium UBA4347
CCAGATGCGGCCGTCGTTACGCAGGCTCTCGCTCATCAGCGTGAGCTTCGACTGGTAGTCGCCGTGCACGGGGATGCAGGTGGGGTGGATCTGCACGTAGCAGGGGTTGGCAAAGGCGGCACCGCGGCGGTGGCACACCCAGGCGGCGCTGCCGTTGCTGTTCATGGCGTTGGTGGAGAGGTAGTAGACGTTGCCGTAACCACCGCTTGCCACCACGACGGCATGGGCGGCATAGCGCTCCAGCTCGCCGGTGACGAGGTTGCGGGCAATGATGCCGCGGGCGCGGGGCTTGCCGTCCTTGTCGGGGACAACGACGAGGTCCATCATCTCGTGGCGCTCGTGCAGCACCACGGTGCCACGGGCAATCTCGCGGCTCAGGGCGCCGTAGGCACCCAGCAGCAGCTGCTGGCCGGTCTGGCCGCGGGCGTAGAAGGTTCGGCTCACCTGAGCGCCGCCGAACGAGCGGTTGTCGAGCAGGCCGCTATAGTCGCGGGCGAAGGGCACACCCTGCGCCACGCACTGGTCTATGATGTTGCCGCTGACCTCGGCCAGGCGGTAGACGTTGGCCTCGCGGGCGCGGTAGTCGCCGCCCTTGATGGTGTCCTTGAACAGACGCTCCACGCTGTCGCCGTCGTTCTGGTAGTTTTTGGCGGCGTTGATGCCGCCCTGGGCGGCGATGGAGTGGGCGCGGCGCGGCGAGTCCTGGATGCAGAAGATGTCCACATGGAAACCCAATGCACCGAGGCTTGCTGCGGCCGAGGCACCGGCCAGACCGGTACCGACGACGATGATGTCCAGTTTGCGCTTGTTGGCCGGGTTCACCAGCTTCTGCGCGGCTTTGTAATTGGTCCACTTCTGACTGAGCGGGCCTTCGGGTATCTTGGAATCGAGATTCATTGCGAATGGATAATTGAAAGTTACAAATTGAAAATTAGAGGCCGAGGAATACGAGTATCGGCACGGCGGCGAAGCCGAGGGTGATGATCCAGGTGTAGATCTGGCCGCAGACCTCGATGGCGGTGTTGTATTTGTAGTTGTTCAGTCCCAGGGTCTGGAAGGCCGAGGGGAAGGCGTGGCGCAGGTGCATGAACAGGACCACGAAGGTGACGAGGTAGAGCAGCACCATGATGCCGTTGTGGAAGAGCTCGCGGCTCATGTAGTAGAAGTCGGGCTCCACGCCGCACTCGGGCGCTTTCTCCTTCAGCATCTGGCGCTCTTCGTAGGTGATGTGGCGTATCCATTTGCGGTCCTCGCTGAGGTTGTCCTCCAGGATGGACTTGGAGATGAACTCGGCCACGGGCACGGCGTTCTTGAGGCTCTGCATGTTGGCCTCCATTTCAGCCACCTGCTCGGGAGCGAGCTGGTCGGCATACATGGCCATCTGGTTCTCCACGGCGGCCACCACGTCCTTGGGCTCCATGCCATTCTGGGCGGAGTACTGCATGATGGTGTTCACCTCCTCGTTCTGCAACTTCTCCACCTCCACCATGTACTGGCCTTTGACCCATCCGGTCTTGACGAAGTAGAACTGGCAGAAGTGCATCACCAGGAAGGCGAAGATGAGCACACCCGTCCATGCCATGAGTTTGGAGGTGGTGTGGGTCTTGGAGCGCTGGGGCTGGTGGTAACGCGTGGGACGGGCCAGACGGTTGGTCAGCGCGAGCCAGAGCGTCAGCAGTATGTGCAGGGCTACGACTCCGAGGAGAATGACCTCGAAGATCTTCACCACCCAGTTGGTGCCCATGAAGTGGCAGAAAGCCGAGTACCACGCTCCGTCGTCGTGGCGCAGGATGAAGAGGTTGGCAGTCATGTGGAACAGCAGGAAGAGCAGCAGGAACGCGCCCACCAGTGCCACAAGGAGCTTCTTCGTGATGGAGTGAATTTTGGGTAATTCCATAGAGTGTGTTGTTTTTGTTATTATTATATCTGTAATTACTTTAAAAATGAAAATGCAAAGGTACGAAAAAAAACTGATTCCGAAAAGCCTTTTCCCTAAAAAATATTTGTCTCAAAATCAGGTTGGGGAGGCGTTTTGTTCGACTATTCTTATATAGTATACATATAGTATTCATATACTTCTCAGGTACTTCTTATATACGGTATATGAATACTATATGAGAAGGGTCGACTTTGGAACGGGTTGGGTACCGTGTCGACCCTTTTTATTGACAGCTATTTTTTTGGTGCGCCGCCACCAAAATCGTCGTAGGCGATGCTTTCGGGCTGGACGCCGAGGGAGTCGAGCATCTTGACGACGGCGGAGCTCATGGGGCCGGGGCCGCACATGTAGTACTCGATGTC
>DGTB01000017.1:2367-9592 GCA_002394185.1 Bacteroidales bacterium UBA4347
GTGGTCCTTGAGGTAGGTGTCGTACATGACGTTGTGGACGAAGCCAGCAGTGTACTTCACGCCGGCGGCGTCGGCGGCGGGGTCGGGTCGGTCGAGGGCCAGGTGGAAGTGGAAGTTGGGGTGCGTCTTCTCGAGTTCGAGGAAGTCATTGAGGTAGAACACCTCGTTGAGGGCGCGGGCGCCGTAGAAGTAGTGCATGGGGCGGTTGTGGCAGTCGAGGGCGCGCGTGAGGTGCATGATCTGGGCGCGGAGGGGTGCCATGCCGGCGCCGCCGCCGACCCATATCATCTCGTTGCCGTGGGGGTCGTCGGTCCAGGTGTTGTTCTCGGTGCCGCGCACGTGGAACTCGCCGTAGGGGCCGCTCATGATGACCTTGTCACCGGGCTTGAGGGAGAAGATGTAGGAGGAGGCTATGCCGGGGTTGACGTTCTGGAATCCGGAGCGGTCGGCCGTGAAGGGCGGCGTGGCGATGCGGACGGTGAGCATGAAGACGTCGCCTTCGGCGGGGTAGTTGGCCATGGAGTAGGCGCGGATGGTGGGCTCGGTGTTGACGCAGCGGAGGTCGAACATCTTGAATTTCTCCCACGAGGGCAGGTACTCGTCGCCGATGAGCGAGCGGTCGAAGTCGCTGTAGCGGATGTCGAACTTGGGGATGCGGATCTGGGCGTAGGAGCCGGGGACGAAGTCCATGTGCTCGCCGGCGGGCAGCTGTACCTTGAATTCCTTGATGAAGGTGGCCACGTTCTTGTTGCTGACCACGGTGCACTCGTACTCCTTGATGCTGAGGATGCTCTGGGGGAGCTTGAGGGCGAGGTCTTCCTTGACCTTCACCTGGCAGCCCAGACGCCAGCCTTCCTGCACCTGCTTGCGGCTGAAGTGGGGCACCTCGGTGGGGAGGATGCTGCCGCCGCCTTTGACGACACGGCATTTGCACTGGCCGCAGCTGCCTTTGCCGCCGCAGGCCGAGGGCAGGTGGATGCCCTGCTCGCCGAGGGTGGAGATGAGGGTGCCGCCGGTGGGCACGGTGAGTTCGCGGTCGTCGTTGATGGTGATCTTCACGTTGCCTTGCGGCATGAGCTTGGCGCGCAGCACCAGGAGCAGCGCCACCAGCAGCAGGATGACCACCAGGATGAGTATGATTGAGATGATAAGTGTTTGTGTCATTGTGTTATAATTTAAATCCCATAAATGACATGAATGCCATGCCCATGAGGCCGGTGATGATGAAGGTGATGCCGACGCCGCGGAGGGCCGGGGGGATGTGGCTGTAGCGCAGCTTCTCGCGGATGGCGGCGATGGCCACGATGGCCAGCAGCCAGCCGATGCCGCTGCCCAGGGCGAAGACCGTGGCCTCGCCGATGTTGGCGTAGCCGCGCTCCTGCATGAAGAGCGAGCCCGACATGACGGCGCAGTTCACGGCGATGAGGGGCAGGAAGATGCCAAGGGAGTTGTAGAGCGAGGGGCTGAACTTCTCCACCACCATCTCCACCATCTGCACGATGGCCGCAATGACGGCGATGAACATGATGAGGCTGAGGAAGGAGAGGTCCACATCGGCCAGCGCGGGCGAAATCCACGCCATGGCGCCTGGGGCGAGGAAGAACTTGTTGAGCAGGTAGTTGATGGGCACGGTGATGAGCAGCACGAAGGTGACGGCCACGCCCAGGCCTGCCGAGGTCTTCACGGTCTTCGACACGGCAAGGTAGGAGCACATGCCGAGGAAGAAGGCGAAAATCATGTTGTCGACAAAGATCGACTTGATGAATATGTTGATGTATTCCATTGTTCTGTGTTTATAGTTTCTATAGTTCCTATGGTTTCTATAGTGGCTATAGTTCCTATATTGTTTTATTGTTCAACCAAATCTTTGTTTCGCGAGCGGTGCCACCAGATGATGAGTCCCACCAGGATGAGGGCCATCGGGGGCATGATCATCAGGCCGTTGTTCTCGTAGCCGATGTTGTAGAGGCCGAGCTTCTCCACCACGGGGTAGCCCCAGAGGGTGCCGCTGCCGAAGAGCTCGCGCACGAAGCCCAAGGCGATGAGGATGACGCTGTAGCCGAGTCCGTTGCCGATGCCGTCGAGCAGTGAGGGCAGGGGGTTCTCGACCATGGCGAAAGCCTCCAGGCGGCCCATGACGATGCAGTTGGTGATGATGAGGCCCACGAAGACGGAGAGCTGCTTGCTGACGTCGTACATGTAGGCTTTCAGCACCTGGTCGACCAGCACCACGAGGGTGGAGACGACGACGAGCTGCACGATGATACGGATACGCGGCGGGATGGTGTTGCGCATGAGCGAAATGATGAGGTTGCTCAGGGCGACGACGACAGTCACCGAGATGGCCATCACCACGGCGGGCTTGAGCTGCGCCGTCACGGCCAGGCAGGAGCAGACGCCCAGCACCTGCACGAGGATGGGGTTGTTCTTGCTGAAGGGGAGTTTTATCAGGTCAAAGTTTTTCATTGTTCGTCCTCCATTCTTTTTTCCTGGATCTCCGGAGTGTCCGGGATTTGCTTGTAATCTTCGTAGGCTTTGGCCAGCATGGCGGTAACACCGTTGCTGGTCATGGTGCCGCCGCTGATGGCGTCAACCTCGTAGGGGTTGCCGCGGTCGGCGTTCTTCTTCAGGTGGATGGCTTGGGAGTCCATCTTCTTGCCGATGAAGCGGGAGGCGAACTTGTCGGTGGCAATCTCGCCGCCGAGGCCGGGGGTCTCGCCCTTGTGGTCGAAGACGGCGCCGACGACGGTGCTGGTGTTGTCGAGGGCCAGGTAGCCCCAGATGGGTCCCCAGAGGCCGGTGCCCTTCAGGGGCAGGATGATGCCGCCGTCGAAGGTGTAGTAGTTGTCGGCCTCGGTGATGTGCTGGGCGTAGAGCTGGTCGGCGTTGTCGCGCGTGGCCTCGATGCCGATGGTCTTGAGGATCATCTGCTTGGTCTCGGCGCGCTGGTTCTTCTCCTGCGCGGGCTTGAGGCTGACGGCCACCACGGTGAGAATCAAGGCCGCCACCACAACGAGGACTGCCGAATAGATGAAGATGTAGCTGTTGCTGAAGTTCTTTTTAGCCATTGTGAGCCTCCTTTCCGATAACGGCGACGCGTTTGGTGCGACGCTTGATGTTCCTGGCCACCACGCAGTGGTCGATGAGCGGAGCCATGCAGTTCATGAAGAGGATGCTGAGCATCATGCCCTCGGGGTAGGCGGGGTTGCAGACGCGCAGCAGCACGGCGAAGGCACCGATGAGCAGGCCGTATATCCACTTGCCTGTGTTGGTCTGTGCGGCAGTGACGGGGTCGGTGGCCATGAAGACCGCGCCGAACGCGAAGCCACCCATCAGGAAGTGGTAGTAGAACGGCAGCTGCATGTACGCGTTGGCACCGATGGCGTTGAAGAGCAGACCCATCAAGCCGCCGCCGAGGAAGACGCTGAGCATGATGCGCCACGAGGCAATGCCAGTGAAGAGCAGCAGCAGGGCGCCCAAAGCGATGGCGATGACGGAAGTCTCGCAGGTGGAGCCGGGGATGGTGCCGATGAGCATGTCGAGGGCCGAAGCCGAGGGATTCATGCCGGCGGCCAGCTGTCCCATGGGCGTGGCGCCGGCGATGGCGTCGGTGCCCCAGAGGTCGGCGGCCACCCATACCTTGTCGCCACTCATGTGGGTGGGGTAGGCGAAGAAGAGGAAAGCGCGGGCCACGAGGGCGGGGTTGAGGAAGTTCATGCCGCTGCCGCCGAAGACCTCCTTGCCGATGATGACGGCGAAGGCCACGGCCAGTGCCAGCTGCCACAGTGGGGTGGTGACGGGCACAATCATCGGTATGAGCAGGCCAGTGGCCAGGAATCCCTCGTTGACTTCGTGATGGCGGTATTGCGCAAAGGCGAATTCGATGAACAGACCCACCACATAGCTCACCACGATCATGGGCAGCATGCGGAGGAAACCGAACCACCACATGTAGAGCCAATGCCAGTCGGCGCAGGTGGCCATGGAGGTCTGGTAGCCGATGTTCCACATGCCGAAGAGCAGGGCCGGAACGAGGGCGATGACCACGATGATGATGCTGCGCTTCATGTCGACGGCATCGCGGATGTGGCTGCCCTGGCGGGTGACGGCCTTGGGCGTGAAGGCAAAGGTGTGGAAAGCCTCGTAGGTGCTTCCCAACCAGCTGAGTTTGCCTTTGGGTTCAATCTTTTCGAACCAGTCGGATAACCATTTCATATTCATGCGGTAGCCTCCTTTCTGAGGACCTCGAGGGCCTCGCGGATGATAGTCTGTATTTCAGTCTTGGAAGGGTCGATGAATTCGCAGAGGGCGAAGTCCTCGGGTTCCACCTCGTAGATTCCCAGCTGCTCCTGCAGTTCGATGTCGCCCACGATGCAGGCCTTGATGAGCTGCAGGGGGTAGATGTCGAAGGGGAAGACTCGCTCGAAGCTGCCCGTGAACAGGAAGGGACGCACCGAGCCGTGCAGGTTGGTGTTGAAGGAGTAGGTGGGCTTGACGGGCATCAAGGGTTCCAGCATCTTGAAGGGAGCCATCAGTCCGCTGAGGAAGGTCTTGCTGAAGCTGAACTTGTTCAGTCCCGGCATGAGCCAGCCCATGAACTCATACTGGTCGCCCTCCTCGATGAAGGTCAGCTGCTGGTCGTACATGCCTAGGAATCCGCCGGCTTCAATCCGGGTGCCACTGAGGACGCTGCCGGAGATGATGCGAGTGGAGAGAGGAGAGGAGAGAGAGGAGAGTTCGGGATAGTTCGGGTTCATCAGCTGCACCTCGGCGATGTGTTGTATGCTGGTGCCGCAGAGCACACGGTAGTATTTGGGGCACTTGGCGGCGGGGCCTCCGACGGCAATGACGCGCTCGGGGCGGTACTCCCCGGTAAGGCACCAGCGGCCGATGGTGGCCACGTCCTGTGCGTTGACGGTCCATACGTACTCGCCCTTGTTCAGGGGGCTGATGGCGGCAATCTGTGTGCCGACGTTGCCGGCAGGGTGGGGGCCTTCGGCATGCACGGTGTGCACCTCGGCCAGCAGGCCCAGGGCGGCGATGCCGGCCTCGAACTCATGCTCGCGACCGCGGAGGGCGAAGGCGAGGTCCGGTGCCAACGGGTTGGTGTCGCGCATGGAGACGAAGATGCCTTTGGGCTTGTGGTCGGGGTCGGCTATGGCGCCGAAGGGGCGCTCCTTGATCATCCACCAGACGGGGGCTTCGGGCGACAAGGTGGAACTTCCGGTCTTTTCGGGCACTCCGGATTTCCCGGCTTCCACTATGACTTCCATCAGTTTGCGCTTCTCGCCGCGGACGATGGCTTTCACCTTTCCGCCGACGGGCGACGGCAGGGTCAGCCGCGGGTCGCGTTTGTCTTCCACAAGAGGCTGTCCGGCAACCACTTCGTCGCCCTCGGCGACAAGCAGGCGCGGTGTGAAACCCACCACATCGGGAGGTTTCACAGCGAAGCTCGACTCGCTCCGCATGTCAACGACAATCCTCTCAGCGTCGCCACTGAGAGGAATGTCGAGTCCTTTTTTTATTTTTATATTATGGTTCATAATTTCAATTCCACCGGTTGCAACATGTTCTCGGGTTTGAGGATTTCGTCGAGCTGCTCTTTGGTGAGGAGTTTGTGCTCAAGCACCAGTTCGTATACGCCGCGGCCGGTCTCAGAGGCCTCCTTGGCAATCTTGGTGCTCTGCTTGTAGCCAATGATGGGGTTGAGCATGGTGACGATGCCGATGGAATGTTCAACAAGCTGGCGGCAGCGTTCCTCGTTGGCCTTGATGCCATCGATGCAGAGGGTGCGGAGGGTGTCGAAGCCGTTCTCAAGCAGATGGATGCTCTCGAAGAGGGTATAGGCGATGACAGGCTCCATGACATTGAGCTCCAGCTGGCCGTTGTCGGAGGCGAGGCTGATGGTCATGTCGTTGCCGATGACGCGGTAGCACACCTGGTTCATCACCTCGGGGATGACGGGGTTGACCTTGCCGGGCATGATGCTGCTGCCGGGCTGGCGCTCGGGCAGATGGATTTCGTTGAGGCCGCAGCGGGGACCGCTGGAGAGGAGGCGGAGGTCGTTGCAGATCTTGTTGGTCTTGATGGCCAGGCGCTTCATGGCGGCGCTGTAGGCGAGCATGCAGGTGGTGGCGCTGGTGGCCTCGATGAGGTTGTCGGCCAGGGTGATGTTCCAACCCGTGATCTTGCGCAGGGCCTGGATGCAGGCCTCGCTGTAGCCGGGCTTGGAGCAGATGCCGGTGCCGATGGCGGTGGCGCCCATGTTGACGATGAGGAACTCGTCGGCGGTGGCACGGAGGTTCTTGTATTCGCCGCGCAGCGAGTCGGCGAAGGCGCCGAAGGTCTGGCCCAGGGTCATGGGCACGGCGTCCTGCAGCTGGGTGCGACCCATCTTGATGACGTGTGCAAACTCCTGGCTCTTCTTGTCGAGGGCCTCGATGAGCTGCTCCATGTGGGGCATGAAGGCGAGGTGCTCGAGGGCCAGGGCCATGTGGATGGCGCAGGGGTAGGCGTCGTTGGTGCTCTGGCTGGCGTTGACCACGTCGTTGGGCGAGCAGTACTCATACTGGCCGCGCTGGTAGCCCATGTGCTCGAGGGCCAGGTTGGCGATAACCTCGTTGGCAGCCATGTTGGTGCTCGTGCCGGCACCGCCTTGGATCATGTCGATGGGGAACTGGTCGTGGTGCTTGCCGGCGATGAGCTGGTCGCAAGCCCAGATAATGGCTTCGCCCTGCTTCTCGGTGATCATGCCGACCTGCATGTTGGCCATGGCGGCGGCTTTCTTGGTCATTGCCATGCCGATGATGAATCGGGGGTAAGAGGAAAGGAGATGGCCGCTGATGTGGAAGTTCTCCATGGCACGGGTAGTCTGGACACCATATAATGCCTCCTCGGGAACCTGCTTGGAACCCAGAAGGTCGCTTTCTGTACGGAATTTTTCTTTGTTCGTCATGAGTTTATTTATTTTAATTGTTTAGTTTCAAATGTTTATATTTTTTATTGTTTTTTTTTCGAAAGGCAAAAGTACAAAAAAAAAACTATCTACCAAATAAATTCGTAAAATTTTTATCGAAATAATTATAATTTGTTGTAAACCAATTTTATATTATGGTGTTTTTTTATCTGTCAATTCCTGTCGTGCTCCATGAAGGCATCCCCCGGAGGATGGCTTTGGCAGGCAGCCGACCCCTACCCGATACGTGTCTGATACGGCCGTTCTTAT
>DGTB01000054.1 GCA_002394185.1 Bacteroidales bacterium UBA4347
ACTACGACAACATCTACACCGAGCGCTACCTGGGCCTGCCGCAGGACAACGCCAAGGGCTACGACGACAACTCGCCGCTCAACTTTGCCGACCGACTGCAGGGCAACTACCTGCTCAGCCACGGCACTGGCGACGACAACGTGCACTTCCAGAACAGCGCCGAGATGGTGGAGAAGCTGGAGGAGGCCGGCAAACAGTTCGAGTTCCGCATCTACCCCAACAAGAACCACAGCATCTACGACAACACGGGCAACACGAGGCTGAACCTCTACCAGCTGATGACGGACTTTATTGAGAGAAAATTATAATCGATTATGAAGAAGATATTTTTATTGGGATTAACAGTTATGATGGGCGCCATGGGAGCCCAGGCCCAGTTTGGCGACTATGGAGTGAAGCTCGGAGTGGGGGTGGCGACAATGGACGACGACCTGTCGACGTCGTCGCCGGTGTTTGGAGCCTCGATAGGCGGCTACATCAACTACACCTTCGCCCAAAGCGAGAGTGTGCTGGAAGAGACCTTCTTCCTGCAGACAGGCCTGAACCTTGTGCGACGAGGCAGCAACTTCCAAGAGGTGCTGGAGAACGGTGCGAGCATGATGTTCCGCGAGGGTTACTACCACGCCTACTACATCCAGCTGCCCATCCTGGCCTGCGTGCACTACGAACTGCCCATCCGAGCCTCGGGGCATGTGGTGGGAGTTTTCCTGGGGCCGACGGTGAGCTACGGTCTCTTCGGCACATACGGAGACCGTCGCATCACACCGGGCATTACGTCGCCATCCGCGAACTATGACGTGAACTTCAATGGTTCGCCGGAGGACCGCAAGGTGTTCAACCACCTGAACCGCCTCGACGTCGGCGCCATCTTCGGTTTCAGCTACGAGTACAAGAAGCTGCGCGCCTCCGTCTATATCGACCATGGTTTCCTGGCCACCTCGGAAGGCGACGACATACTGCGCATCATCGAGAATGCCGCCAGCGGAAGCAGCGATATCAGCGTGAAGATACCGAACGGACACAACGTGTCGTACATGCTCTCCGTCAGCTACAGCCTCGGAAGCTTTATGAAAGAATAAAAACAAAAACAGAATAAATGGTAAGAGTAAGATTCGCCCCCTCGCCCACGGGGCCACTGCACATCGGCGGAGTACGCACCGCCCTCTACAACTACCTCTTTGCCCGCCAGAACGGCGGCAAGATGATTCTCCGCATTGAGGACACCGACCAGACACGCTTTGTACCGGGAGCCGAACAATACATCATCGAGGCCCTCGACTGGCTGGGAATCCAGTTTGACGAAGGAGTCCATATCGGAGGCCCTTACGGCCCCTACCGCCAGAGCGACCGCAAGCCCATGTACCGCCAATATGCCGACCAGCTCATCCGCGACGGCTGGGCCTATTACGCCTTCGACAAGCCCGAAGCCCTCGAGGCCAAGCGCAAAGAATACGAGGCGGAGAAAAAGACCTTCCAGTACGACTGCAACACCCGCAGTGGAATGGAGAACAGCCTGAGCCTCGGCATGGAGGAAGCCCAGCGCCGCATCGACGCCGGCGAGCCCTACGTGGTGCGCTTCAAATTCCCCGACAACATCGACATCACGGTGCACGACCTTATCCGCGGCGACGTGACGATGAACAGCCGCCTGCTTGACGACAAGGTGCTCTTCAAGAGCGACGGCATGCCCACCTACCACCTGGCCAACATTGTGGACGACCACACGATGGAGATCACCCACGTGATCCGAGGCGAAGAGTGGCTGCCGAGCGCGCCGCTGCACGTGATGCTCTACAAGGCTTTCGGCTGGGAGGCGCCGCAGTTCGCCCACCTGCCCCTGCTGCTCAAACCCGAGGGCAACGGCAAGCTGAGCAAGCGCGACGGCGACCGCCTGGGATTCCCCGTCTTCCCCCTGGAATGGCACGACCCCAAGAGCGGCGAGATTTCCAGCGGCTACCGCGAGAAGGGCTACCTGCCCCAGGCGGTGGTGAACATGCTGGCCCTCCTCGGCTGGAACCCTGGAACCGAGCAGGAAATCATGTCGATGGACGAGCTCATCAAACTCTTCAACATCGAACACATCAGCAAGAACGGCGCCAAGTTCAACCTTGACAAGGCCAAATGGTTCAACCACGAATATTTCCAGAAGCTCAGCGACGAGGAGGTGGCTTCCTACCTCGAGGCACAGCTCAAGGAACACGGCATCAGCGCCGAGCATGGCTATGTGGTGAAGGTGGCAGGCATGATGAAGGAGCGCATCACCTTCCCCAGCGAGTTGTGGGAGACCTGCTGCTACTTCTTCCAGGCGCCGACAGAATACAACGAGAAAGACGTTGCCAAACGCTGGACCCCCGACATGCACATCCACATGCAGAAGGTCATCGACATCCTGAACACCGTACCCTTCGAGCACGACGCCATCCACAAGGCCCTGCTGGACGACTACATTGCCGCCAACGGCCTGAACACCGGCAAGGTGATGAACTCGCTGCGCATCGCCGTGGTGGGCCGCACCGTGGGTCCGGACATGATCACCCTCATCCTCACCATCGGCAAGGAGGAGACCATACAACGTATCAAACACGCAATCGAAACAATCAAAGTTAATTAACAAATGGAAAACAAGACAACCAAAATCCTCATGGCCTGCAACGTTGTGTTGCTGCTGGGCCTTATCGGCATCTACATTCTCCACTTTACCTCCGCTCCCAAGAGCAAAGTGAATCCGGAAGCCGCCGCTCCACTACAGAAAGAGGGCGGACTGACCATCGCTTACGTCGACACCGACACCCTTCTGGCCAAATACGAGTACGCCAAAGAGCTTGAGGAAGAAATCCTCGCCTACAAGAACCAGCAGGAGCAGTACGGACGTCAGCAGATTGAGAAATTCCAGAAAGACTATCAGGACTACCTGAAGAACGGTGCCAACATGACCCGCACCCAGCAGGAAGCCAAGGAGGCAGAACTGAAACAACGCTCCGAGAAGATGGCCACCCTGGAGCAGGAGCTCACCGCCAAAATCATGGAACGCCAGATGGAGGAAAACACCAAGCTGCTCAACGCCATCTTTGCTTTTGTGCGCGAGTACAACGCCCAGAACCAGAAGTTCGACATCATCCTTCGCAAAACCTTCGAGAACTCCCCCAGCCTCTACCTCAATCCCGGTATGGACATCACCCAGGAGATTCTCGACGGCCTCAACGAGGAGCACAGAAACCTGAAAAAGAACAAAGCGGAATAACCATTCCCCTCTTATTCCCTGATACAGCCGCAGCGCAATGCTGCGGTTTTTTTTACTTAGTCGCGACGGCTCTTGACAAAATGATACCTGAGGGCGGAGAAGATGGTACGGCGAAGAAGATAATAGTCGATGAGGATAAGCCGGCGATAGACGCAGGATACTGTGTGGTGGGGCAAAGCAGCACGCTTGACGACCAGCTGAGACCTTTGCGACTTGAACTCCCGGTGAGCCTGCCCCACGGCCTTGAATTCGCCAAAGTTGCCCTGCAGGAGGAACTTCATGGCCGCCACACCGTCGAGCACCAGGCGCCTCCTCACAACACGGCGCATGCGCGACGAGGGGAGGTTCTTGTAGAGCATGGCGAGATTGTTGCGGAAATTGAGGCGCGTCTTGAATGGCGAGCTCTTGGGCAGGGTGCCTCCCCCGACATGATAGACTACCGAGCGCGGGCAGTAACGCACATGGTAGCCATGGTTCTTGGCACGCCAGCAAAAGTCTATCTCCTCCATGTGGGCAAAG
>DGTB01000110.1 GCA_002394185.1 Bacteroidales bacterium UBA4347
ACTATATAAGAACAATATAAGATATACCGAATTGGATACGTATTATGTACCTCTTGGGTGGGGGTTATCGGACAAGGTGCCGGCGGTAGGTTTTGGCGGCGAGGAGGGCGGCGGCCAGGAAGGCCAGGATGATGAGCAATGCGCTGGCAGCCATGTGGATGACGGATATGCCGAAGGGCAGTCGCAGCACCACGGCGGCAGGGGCGGTGAAGGGCACGAAGGTGAGCCATTGGGCCAGGGTGCCGTCGGGGCTCTGCAGCAGCAGGGGTATGAGCATCAGGCAAATGAGCAGTGGCGAGAGCAGCAGGAGGACCCACTGCAGGGCGTCGGCGTCGCTGTCCAGGCGGGCGGCGAGGGCGGCGAGGAGGGCGCCGTAGAGCAGATAGCCCAGCAGGAAGAAGGCCAGGAAGACTCCTGCCACCAGGGGCAGGTTGATGGCTGTGAGCCCCTGCACGGTCTCGTCGACGAGGGTGACGGAGGTGTTGTATTGTGCTGTGGCTTCGGCGCCTTTGGTGGCTATGGCGCGGGCGGTCTGCTGCTCGCGCGCCTGGGCGAAGAGGTCGGGGTTGGCATGCTGTATGGCGCCGATGGCGGCGGTGGCGAGGAGCACCCAGAGCACGAGTTGCGTCAGGGCTGTCAGGGCCACGCCGCTGATTTTGCCCACCATGAGTTGCACGGGGTGCACCGAGGCGGCCACCACTTCGGCCACGCGGGTGGCTTTCTCCTCCTGCACGCTGCGCATCACCTGCACACCGAAGACGATGAGCGCCAGCGCCATCAATACCGCCAGCACGGCGGCCAGCACGCCTTTGACGCGGGCAAAGCTTTCGTGTCCCGTGGCGGCGTCGCGGGTGTGGAGGCGTATATCGGTGTTGGCGACGGAGCGGAAGACTTCGGAGTCGAGGTGGTAGACATCTTCGAGAATCGCGTTGCGGAGCTGCATCTGGAGTTGCCCGGCGATGTATTGCTGCAAAGCCATGGGAGGCTCGGAGGCGCGATGGTAGAGGAAGGCGTCGCGGGGAATGGTGGTTTCGCGAGAGGGGATATAGAGGATGGCGGCAATGCGAGAGTCTTTGTCCATCTCGTTGTGGGCATAGTCGAGGGTGGGCATGCGCCGGAAGGATACCTTGTCGGAGGGGCGCAGGGAGTGGTCGAAGAGGCCTGTCTCGTCAACCACCAGCACTTCGGCCTGCTCGGCGTTGCGGTTGGCGGCCACCACGGGCAGTGCATAGAGGGCGGCGAGCAGCAGGGGTACCAGCAGGGTGAGCACCCAGAAGGAGGGGCGTCGCAGACGCAGGCGGTATTCGCGTGCAAGGATGAGGAGGGTCTTCTTCATAGCTGAAGGGTTTTGTGGCAGAGGCTGGCGGCGGCCTCGGCATTGTGTGTGGAGAGGAGAATGGCAGTGCCGGCATGGCTGAGGCGTTCGATTTCAGCGCGCAGCATGGCCGAGTTGTCGGCGTCGAAACCCGAGAAAGGTTCGTCGAGAACCAGCAGGCGGGGCCTGTGCACCACGGAGGAGATGAACTGCACTTTCTGCTGCATGCCTTTGCTGAGGCGGTTGGCCGGGCGGTTCCACCATTCGGAGGCTCCCAGCCGGTCGAACCATTGCCGCGCTTCGGCCAGAGCGTCGGCCCGGCTCATGCCTTTGAGGCGTGCGAGGTAGAGCACCTGCTCGCCTACGCGCATGTGGCGGTAGAGGCCTCTCTCTTCGGGCAGGTAGCCTACGGCGGCGAGGTCGTCGCGCGTCATGGGGTGGCCGTCGAAGAGAAGGGTGCCGCTGTCGGCTTCGAGGATGCGGTTGACGATGCGCAAAAGGGTGGTTTTGCCGGCCCCGTTGGCACCGAGGATGCCCACCACTTCGCCGCAATCGGCGGTGAAGCTGATGCCGTCGAGGACGCGCTGGGTGCCATAGGATTTGCTGAGGTTGTCGGCTTGGAGTAGCATATAGGCTATGATTTTACTTGGGGTTTTCGATGAATTTTCAGCAGGAGGGTCTCGGCCAGGAGGGCGGTTAAAGCCAGGAGGATGCACCAGTGCCAGAGGGGGGTGCCCCCTTCGCGGGAGCGTATCTCCTGGTCGAGGGGTTTGGCGGTGTTGCGCACAAGTGAGTAGCCTGGCCGGTCGTCGAGGAGGTTCTCGATTTCGCTTTGCGTGAGGAAGTCGAGGTCCGACTCGAGGCGCGGGTGGTTGAAGGCGAGGTGCTCCTCGTTGCCAAGGAGGTAGATGCCGTCGTCGGTGAGTTCGCCGTGGAGCAGCAGGGCGCTGCGGTTGCCGATGCGGCGCAGGTCGGGCAGGAGGGAGGTGGCTGTGTTGCGGGCTTTGAGTTCGGGTGGTGTGGCGGTGGGGTCGTAGTTGCCTTGAAGGAAGATGGGGTTGCGGTCGCCGAGGGTATGGCTCGCAGTGGCCTGAGGACGGCTGTAGAGGGCCATGTTGTAGAGTGTGGGTACAAAGAGCGCCTGTGCCGTGAAGGAGGTCCATTCGTCGGTGAGGGGTGTGGTGAAGAGGTAGAGTCGGCCTTCGCCGTAGGGTGTGGAGCAGAGCAGGGGGGTGCCGTTGGCGAGGGTGATGATGTTCTGTCGCAGGGCTGCATTGTCGCCAAGGGTATAGTGGCCTTGCACGGAGGGCATTTCCATCTCGCTGCTGGTGCCGTTGAAGACTCCGCGGTAGAGACTGCTCTGGAAGTCTATTCCGTTGGCTTTGGCCGGACGCTTTTGCCAACGGTCGAGGGAGGGCGACTTCAGGAGGGAGAGGAGGGCGTTGATGGCCTCGGGCTTGGTGTCGGCGGGAGGTATCAGGGTCAGGGTGCCTCCCTGTTCGACCCAGCTGGCAAGGGCTTGGGCTTGGCCGGAGGGAATGTCGCGAGGTTCGTTGAGGACGATGAAGTTGAGCGTTGAAAGGTCGGAGGGTAGGGGTGCGACTTGATAGGATACGGCGGAGTCGTCGGCGAAAAGTCTGCGGAGATTGTCGTTGGGTGTGCCGGAGTCGACCTGCAGCATGCTGATGCGGCTGCCGGCAAGGATGGCGAAGTGGTAGCGGTCGTCGAAGGTGATGGGGTAGTCGGTGATTTCCACACGACCATCGAGCCATCCGGCACTGTCGATGGTGAAGCGGAGTGTGGTTTTGGCAGAGGCACCGGCGGGGATGTCGAGGGTGGCGATGGCGCGTTCGCGGCCGTTGACGATGAGGCGTACGGGGAGTTTTTCGGCGTCGGTGGCGCCGCCGTTGAGGACTGTGGCTTCGACGTTGACGCTGCCGCCGACGAAATAGGCCGGGGCGTCGAGGCGCAGGGTGTCGATGTAGAGGTTGTCGGTGGCTACGCCTTCGAGGGGCACGAGGGTGAAGAGGGCCAGGCTGTCGTCGGGAAGTGCATTGAGGTCGGCGATGGAGCGCTGGAAGTCGCTGACGAGGTAGGCATGACGGTTGGCGGCGCCGCTTTGGCGCATGAAGTCGCTTTGGCTTGCGGCCACCTCGCTGAGGTGACGGCTGGCGGGGGCGATGGCGAGGAGGTTGACGGCATCGAGGAATTCCTCGCGGCTCAGCCACCGGTATTCGCTGCCAGCCATGGAGTTGGAAAGGAGCTGGTAACGGTCGCCGGGACGATAGGCTGCGACAATCTCACGGGCTTTCTGCTTGGCGGCTTCAAGTTGCGATCCGTCGCTGGTGCTGTTCTCCATGGAGAAGGAGTTGTCGAGATAGACGCTGACGACGGTGGCACCGGAATGGAGAGCCTGCCCGTTGCCGGGAATGGTGGGTTGGGCAAAGGCCAACACGAGAAAGACGATGGCCAGGCAACGCATGAGGAGCACCAACCAGCGGCGAAGGTTGCTCTGGCGGCGGCTTTCGGTCTGGAGGGCCTCGAGGCGGTCGACATTGCTGAAGTAGACCTTGCGGTAGCGGCGAAACTGGAAGAGGTGCACCGCAATGGGAATGGCTAAAGCGGTTAGCCCCCAGAGGAAAAGTGGTGCACCGAAAATCACTGGTTGCCTCCTTTCTTGAGTGCTTTAAGGTTATAGTCACAGATGTCGGCAAGGAAGCAGGCCTCGCATTTAGGTTTGCGGGCCTGGCAGACGTAGCGGCCATGGAGGATAAGCCAGTGGTGGGCGGTGGAGAGTTTTTCGGCAGGGATATGTTTGACGAGGGTGCGTTCGGTTTCGAGCGGGGTCTTGGAGTTGCGGGTGAGGCCAATGCGGTTGGAGACACGGAAAACGTGGGTGTCCACAGGCATGGCGGGGAGGTCGAAGACCACGGCAGCGACGACGTTGGCGGTTTTGCGTCCCACGCCGGGGAGGCGCTGGAGAGCGTCGATGTCGGAGGGCACAACGCCGCCGAACTCGGAGTCGAGCATGCGGGCCATGTCGGCCAGGTGGCGGCTCTTGCTGTTAGGGTAGGAGACGGAGTGGATATAGGACAGGATGTCGTCGGCCGAGGCCTGGGCCATGGCGGCGGCATCGGGGTAGGCGGCGAAGAGGGCGGGGGTTACCATATTGACCCGTTTGTCGGTGCATTGCGCCGAGAGGATGACGGCCACCAACAGCTGGAATGGGTTGTCGTAGTGCAACTCGGTTTCGGCCACAGGCATCTCCCGTTCAAAACGGGCAATCATCTGGTCATAGCGGTCTTGTGTCTTCATGGTTTGTCGTTGAATTCGAGTGAGACAAGGACAGGGTAGTGGTCGGAGAGGTCGGATTTGATGCGGCGGTAGCTGAGGGTGGAGAATTGGGGGGAATGGAAGACCATGTCGATGCGGAATCGTGGGAAGCTGCCGTTGTAGGTGGTACAGAAACCCAGGCCTTTGTCGCGATAGGTGTCAGAGAGGTATTTGGTGATTTGCGAATAGAGCCACGACGATGGTATATCATTCATGTCGCCGGCGAGAATGAGCGGCAGGGTGCACTCGCTGACCAGTGGACGCAACTGTTCGTTCCATTCGGTCTCGTGACGGATGACGGTCTCTTTGGCTTTTCCCATGGTGCGTCGCGAAGTGGAGTCGATTTTCAGATGGCGCATTTGCTCGATATCGGCACGGTCGTCGAGGTCGAATGCATAGCTGTCCATGTGGACACAGAGGAGGCGGAAGGGACGGTCGCCGTTGAGAATCTCGACAAGGACTTTCTGAAGGTCGACTCGTTTAACATAGGTGATGGGAAGCTTGGAGAAGATCACGGTGCCGCTGGGAGCGGTGTTGGAGCCTCGGGCACCGTAGTAGTGGTTGTAGCCCATGAGTTCGAGGCTGTCGGTGATGCTGAGCCCTTTGACGGCGACGTACTCCTGCAGGCAAAGCACCGTGGGCTGATATTCGCGCAGGAGGTCGAGGAAGCCCAGGGCGACCGAGTCTTTGGGAAGGGTCTCATAGTCGTTGCCACCGAAGTTGTGAACGTTGTAGCTGAGGAGTGTAATCATGGACGGGTGTTCGTCGGCGGGGGGCACAGTGGAAGTCCCGCCAATCTGGAAAAAGAGTCCGATAAAGGTGTATCGGGCGGCAATGGCGGCAGTGGATATGAGAAACTGCCACTTGCCCATCAGAAGCCATAACAGCAGGAAAAAAATATTGATGCCAAGCATGGGTAGATAGCCGTAGGCCAGCACCGACGGCAGGATGTTCTTCGATGGGGCAATGACGCCTGCCAGCGTGGTGGCTATCAGTCCCAATGCTGCAACGATATTGAGTATCAGTAGTATGACCCTTATAATCTTCATAATTTTAAAATGCAAATGTACACAAAATAAATGAAAAATGAAAAACGAAAAGTGAAAAATGTGTATGATTCCACTTTTTTATGTATCTTTGCACGCTGAAATGAAACGATTTGCACTGATAGGCAGACGGCTGGGTCATTCCTATTCCCAGCAGTGGTTCGAGGGGCTTTTCTCGCAACTTGGGCTGCATGACCATACCTATGCTTTGCACGAGATGCCCTCGCTTGCGGGCCTCCGACAGTGGGTGGAGTGCAACGGCATCTGTGGTTTCAATGTCACGGTGCCCTATAAACAGGAAATCATTCCATATTTGGATGCGCTGGACGCCACTGCCATGGCTATCGGCGCCGTGAATTGCGTCACCGTTGAGGGCAACCGCCTTTTTGGACACAATACCGATGCAGGTGCATTCAAGCAAAGTCTGGAACATACAGGCTGGGATATACATCGGGCTTTTGTCCTCGGCACAGGTGGCGCGGCCCGAGCGGTAGCCTATGCGCTCCGTCAGATGGGAATTCCTTGCCAATATGTAAGCCGTACCCCTCGGGGAGACGACCAGATAGGTTACGAACAACTCTCCTCTTTCCATTCTCCGTCCGCCACACTTCTCGTCAACGCCACTCCCGTCGGCATGTACCCCGATATTGACAACAGCCCTGTCGCTGACCCTGATTTCCCCTATGTGTTCGACCTTACCTATAATCCCTCGCCAACACGTCTCATGCGCGATGCGTCGATCCATGGCGCACAGGTGAAAGACGGCCTCGAAATGCTCCATCTGCAAGCCGAGATGAGCTGGGAATTCTTCCGTCAGTGTGAGGTTTAGCTTTTTTTAGGTTCTGTCCAGAAGGTGTTGGCCCGGTTGACGGTGTCGGCATAGTACTGCTCCTCCTCGCTCAGGTGGGCGCTGTCCATATACCAGGGTCTGTGAATGGCTGTGCAGACACCGGCCACACGGATTCGCTCGCCGGTGTAGTGGTGCCCAATCTCGGTGTTGGGTTTGTGGAGGGCAAAGGTGGTGTCGATAGGTGCCAGATAGAGGTCGTTGCCCAAAGGCTTTTGCCAGAATTGTGCTTCCCACTCCCGCACCTTCTTCTTTTGCTCATAGCAGTCGGGTAGGTCGTCTATCCGCAGTGCATTGCCCACCTTCGCGGTGTAGGGCCGGGTGGTCAATATGCGATAGAACCGTTCCAAAAAGTCGTCAGGACACTCGTCGGGCAGGTAGATGTCCGAGTCGGTGTACACGAAGAACCGGTTGCGGAACTGCTTGTAGATGCCCGAGAGGACAAACGCCCTGAATCCAAGATTCTCCTCCAGACGGAATATCTTGTACGGTAACGTGTCGTAGTATTCGAGCAGCGGCGGATACGTCGAGTGGTTGTCGATGATGTAGAGGTTGCGGTATCCGCGACGCTCCAGGCAGCCTATCAGGTCGCGCAGATAGGTGTAGTGGTTGTAGTTGTTGATGATGATGGGTATCTGCTTGCAATCCTTCACATGCCGTTCTGCAAAGAGGAAGTTGCGCACCTCCAGGGTATAATAGAAGAGGTGGTATTTCAAGTATCGACGGATGGTTTTGAAACTCATGGGGCATTGCCTATTTATGGGTAACTGTTGAGACATCGCTCGTCGGGCAGTTCACCACCAGCGGATGTCCGATGTATACCAGACGGCTTGCGTTGCGTACAGGCACGCGCATACGCTCTGTGCACCACAGGATGGCATTGCTGGCGCCGTCCATGCTGCCCTCTATGCGTTTGGCCTCCAGCTTCTCGGCATCCAAGCTCGAGGCTTCTATCAGGCTCATTTCCATTTTGATGAGCGCACGGCCTCGTAGCTCTGTCGACGAGGCGCCGCTGATGTTGAGCAAGACATTGTCCACCGCCACATGGACTTTCAGGTCCGACGCGCCGGCCTGCTCAATACTCACCTGCTTGCCCACAAAGCTTCCCTGCAGTTGCGAACTCCCGGTGAGGTATATCTCCAGCGCCTCGCGCTCTATCTTGCCCATGCGGAGGTTGGAGGCACCGTTCAGCTCGATGTATCTCACACTCATCCGGGACGGTACCAGCACGCGCGGACGTTCTTTCAACTTGAACTTCACGTCTCTCCGCATGGCGATGCGCAACGTCCCGTTTTCTTGTGCCACCGTCAGGTGCTTCTGCACCGCTTCGGGTGCATAGACACGGATGTCTCTCACCGTGTCGCTCAGCGTTACGTCAAAGGCGGCGTTGACTATCAGCTGTTCATAGTCGCTCTGCAAGGCTATCGATTTGTATTTCTCCTTCGGCACAGCCGCAAATCCCATAGCCATCATCCCTGCCACCACCATCGCCACCGCGAAAAGAATCTTCTGTTTCATGTCATTAACCATTGTTTATTCGTTAAACACATATCTCACAATATTGCTCCCCATGCGCAGCGCCTTTTGCCGTGTGGCCTGGCTGTCGTTGTGCACGTCGGGGTCCTCCCAGCCGTCGCCGAGGTCGCACTCCCACGTGAAGAAGCACACCAGCCTCCCTTCCCATATCAGGCCGTAGCCCTTGGGCGGCAGGTTGTCGTGCTCGTGTATCTTCGGCAGTCCGTTGGGGAACTGGTATTTCTGATGGTAGATTGGGTGCGAGAAGGGCAGCTCCACCCATTCCAGCTCCGGAAACACCTTCTTCATCATCGGCATGATGAACTCCTTCATGCCGTAGTTGTCGTCGATATGCAGGAATCCGCCGCCGATGAGGTAGCTGCGCAGGTTCTGCACCTCATGGTCGTCGAAGACCACGTTGCCGTGACCCGTCATGTGCAGCAGGGGGTAGTTGAATATCTCCGCGCTGCCCACGTCCACAGTGGCGTACTGGGGCTTCAGCCCCATCTGCTGGTCCTGGTTGCAGAAGGCAATGAGGTTGGTGAGCGACGTGGGGTTGGCGTACCAGTCGCCCCCGCCGCCGTACTTGAGCAGGGCTATCTGCGGCTGGGCGTTCACCTTGCCTATAAGTCCCATGAGTCCTATGAGCCCTATAAGTCCTATATGTTTTATTCTTCTTTTCATTTCTTGCAGTCGTTGGTTATGCTGAATGCCACAGCGGCATACATTGCTGCCGTCTCGGTGCGCAGGCGGCTGGGCCCCAGGCTCACGGGCCGGAATCCGCACTCTAATGCCAGGTCTATCTCCTCCTGCGAGAAGTCGCCCTCGGGGCCTATCAGCACCACCGCGTCGCGCCCCGCCTCCAGGACCGTGGCCAACGGTGTGCGCGGCTGGTCGGCCTCGCAATGGGCAATAAATTGGAGCGCCGGTGTCCCGCCGGCAAAAGCACGCAGCCACTCCCGCAGTTTCACGGCCGGATGGATGCGCGGCAGCGTCAGGTGCAGGCTCTGCTTCATGGCGCTCAGGGCTATGCGCTCCAGGCGGTCGGTCTTCAGGAACGAACGCTCCGAGTGGTCGCAGTCCAGCAGGGTAATCTCGTCCACGCCCACCTCCACGGCTTTCTCCACCAGCCACTCCATGCGCGACGGGTTCTTCGTCGGCGCCACCGCCAGATGTAGACACGCAGCGTGCTGCGTCTCCTCCGGCATCTGGGACGCAGCCCCCTGCGTCTCTACGGTGCAGGCTTTGTCGTTGGCCTCCACCACCCGGCACTCGTACAGGTGCCCCTGGCCGTCGGTGACGTGCAGGGGGTCGCCCTCGCGCAGGCGCAGCACACGCACTGCATGCCGACTCTCCTCGGCATCCAGCGTGGCATAGCCACCAAGCGTTATCTCTTTGCAATAGAATAGTTGCATATCCAGTCTCTGTAACCGTTAATCATTGCCACCGCCCACAATCATCCCTGTGGCCAGCACCAGGTGGGCTTCCTTGTCGTAGATGGTGGCGTACTGGCCGGCGGCGATGCCCTGTATCGGCTCGCCGCTCTCGATGGTGACCAGCCCGTCGTCCGTCCTGTGCAGCACTCCGGGATGGAACTCCGGCGTGTGGCGTATCTTGAACTTCACCTCCACCTCGCCTTCCGGCAGGTGGTCCAGCAACTCCCCATTGCTGCTCCCCTCCTCGAGGGAAGCTGTCCGTGCTATGGCCCGCGAGCCTGACGAGCGAAGGACTGAGGGGTTGGGCCACTTCCCGCTCAGCAGGTGGAACCCCATCAGGCTGATGCGGTCGCCGTACTGTTCCTTGGGGTCGTAGCCTTGCGACACATAAAGAACGTTCTCCTCCACGTCCTTCCGCACCACAAACCACGGCCCTCCGCTGAGGTAGAGCCCTTTGCGCTGCCCGATGGTGTGGAACCAGTAGCCCTTGTGGGTGCCGAGCACGCGGCCCGTCTCCAGCTCCACAATCTTGCCTTCGCGCTCGCCAAGGTAGCGGCGGATGAAGTCGTTGTAGTTGATTTTGCCCAGGAAGCAGATGCCCTGCGAATCCTTGCGCGTGGCGCTGGGCAGGCCTGCCTTGGCGGCAATCTCCCTCACCTCGCTCTTCATCATCCCCCCGATGGGGAACATCAGCTTCTCTATCTGGCGGTATTCCAGTTGCGACAGGAAATCCGTCTGGTCCTTCACCGGGTCCTTGGCGGTGGCCAGGAAGGTGACGAGTGGAGAGTGGAGAGTGGAGAGCGGAGAACATGCTGCCGCATCGTGTTGTTCCCCGTTCTCCGTTCCCCGCTCTCCGCTCTCCACTCTCCACTCTCCGCTCTCCACTCTCGCATAGTGCCCTGTGGCGATACGCTCGTAGTCCTTGCCCCGGCGGTCGTTGAAGGCTCCGAACTTGATCAGCTTGTTGCACATCACGTCCGGGTTCGGCGTCAGTCCCTTGCGCACACTCTCGATGGTGTAGCTCACCACGTTGTCCCAGTATTCCTTGTGCAGGTTCACCTCCTCGAAACGGCACCCGTAGTGGTGCGCTATCCACTGCGTTATCTCTATGTCCTCCTCCGCGGGGCAGTCGATATAGCCCTCCTCATCCTCCATCCCGATGCGGATATAGAAGATGTCTGGCGTAATGCCCTGCTCCTTCAGCAGGTGCACCACCACCGAGCTGTCCACGCCCCCGGATACCAATGCTGCAACGTTCACTTTACTCTTTGTTTTATTTTATCCATTAACGACACAATGAAAAAAATATTGTCCACAACCCATTTTATTGGCAAACAACGGCAGCAAACCCCTACCCGATACGCCCCCGATA
>DGTB01000201.1:0-164 GCA_002394185.1 Bacteroidales bacterium UBA4347
GTGCAAAAGTACAAAATAAAATTCAATAAATCACCAAAAATGGTGAAAATATTTTCAAACTTTTTGTAATCGGTTGATATATAGTATTCCTACCGCGAATTTTTTCTCCCTGCACTTTTGCCTCGCTTCGCAGCCGTCCGCCACCCACCCGAGAGGTACATAAT
>DGTB01000201.1:323-4178 GCA_002394185.1 Bacteroidales bacterium UBA4347
ATGCAAACAATATAAGAACGGCCGTGTTTGGGCGGTGTCGGGTCCCCTTTTCCTGCCCCGGCGGTGTGTGTGGGGGCTGTGCGTTTTTTGCCGGGGGAGGGCAATATTTTTGTGGTTTGCGCGTTATCGTGGAAAAACAATTGTTTGCATGCAAATCAACCTACGGACTATCAAACGGTCGCTCGGCAAGTATTTCAACCTGACGGGCGACAAGGAGGACGAGCTGGCGGTCATCGAGCAGGTGAAGGGCAGCATCGCCTTCCGCGGCACCAATCTGTGGATTCTCATCTTCGCCATCTTCATTGCCTCGCTGGGTCTGAACGTCAATTCCACGGCTGTCATCATCGGCGCCATGCTCATCTCGCCCCTGATGGGCCCCATCATCGGCATGGGCCTGGCGGTGGGCATCGGCGACTCGGAGATGCTGAAGCAGTCGCTGAAGAACTATGGTGTGGCCACGCTCATCTCGGTGCTGACGGCCACGCTCTATTTCTTCATCTCGCCCCTGAGCGAGGCGCGGAGCGAGCTGCTGGCGCGCACGTCGCCCACGCTCTACGATGTGCTGATAGCCTTTTTCGGCGGTGCCGCCGGTGTGCTGGCGCTGACCATGAAGAGCAAGGGGCAGGTCATCCCCGGCGTGGCCATAGCCACGGCGCTGATGCCGCCGCTGTGCACGGCGGGCTACGGCCTGGCCACGGCGCAGTGGGCCTACTTCTTCGGCGCTTTCTACCTTTTCTTTATTAATACGGTGTTCATCGCCACCGCCACCTTCCTGGGGGTGAAGCTGCTGCGCTTCCATCCGCTGCAGAGGCTGGAGTCGGAAGCCGCCCGCCGCGGCCGCAAGGTCATTTCGTGGGTGGTCATCATCACGATGATTCCGGCGGCGGTGATCACGGTGAACCTGGTGACGCAGGATGTGGTGATGCGCAACGTGAACCAGTTTGTCAAGACCGAGCTCAACTTCGGCGGCACGCAGGTGCTCTCCTCGCGCTTGGAGCACGACACGCTCTATGTGGTGGCCGTGGGCAAGGAGATTGCGGCCGACAATATCGCCGTGGCGCGCGACAGGCTGAAGTTCTACGGCCTGGCCGGCAAGGCGCTGAGCGTCATCCAGGCCGACAATGCCGAGTCCTACGCCTTGGCGTCGAACCTCAACCGGGCGGAGCATACCAACACGGTGCTCAGCGGCCAGATTGCCGACCTGCAGCGGCAGCTGGCGGCCTACACGGCCTACGACACCCTCTCGGTGCATGTCAACGCCGAGGCGCACACGCTCTTCCCGTGGGTGGACAAGGTGCTGGTGGGCCGCGTGGGTGGCATGCCTGTGGCTTTTGTCGACAGGGAGGAGGGCGTCCCCGCCGGCGCCGACGAGCGGAACAGGCTTGTAGGCTGGCTCCGCACCCGCGTGGGCGACAGCAAGATGGAGGTTTTCTTCAAGTAAAGGATTGTACTATTGTAACTGCTTTTTATGCGATTCATTTTTCTGGTGATTCTTTTCCTGTGCCTGCTGCCCTATGTGGCGTGGCACTTGTGGATGCTGCCGCCCGTGGCGCGGTGGGCGCGATGGATGGTGGTGGGCGTCATGGCGTTGTGCGTGGGCATGTGCATCTTCTCGCTGACGCGCTATCTGGACCGTGTGCCCATGGGGCTGGCCAGGGTGGTGTACAACGTGGGCAACAAGTCGCTCATCGTCATAGCCTACCTGCTGATGGTCTTCCTCGTGGTGGATGTGCTGCGGTTGGTGCATGTGCTGCCCACGGCGTGGGTGAGGGACAACTGGTGGGCCTGCGGGGTACTGCTGGTGGCTTTGGGAGGTGTGTTCGTCTATGGCAGCGTGCATTACCACCACAAGGAGCGTGTGGCCCTGAGCCTCGACAGCCACGGCAAGGAGCTTGGCGGCGGAGTGCGCCTGGTGGCACTGAGCGACCTGCACCTGGGCTACCACAACGGGCGCAAGGAGCTTGCGCGCTGGGTGGACCTCGTCAATGCCGAACGTCCCGACGCCGTGCTGATGGCCGGCGACCTGGTGGACCGCTCGCTGCGGCCCCTGCTGGCCGAGGACATGGCTGCCGAGCTGCGTCGCATCGAGGCTCCGGTCTACGCCTGTCTGGGCAACCACGAGTACTATGCCGACTACTACACCCCCGGCGAGGTGGAGCAGTTCTATCGTGATGCCAATATCACACTGCTGCAGGACAGCGTGGCCACGCTGGGCAACATCGTAGTCCTTGGCCGCGACGACCGCACCAATCCCCGCCGCCTTTCGGTGCGGCGGTTGAAAGAGAAGTTTTCGGTTCCCGATTCCCTGTTTACAATTCTGCTCGACCACCAGCCCTACCACCTGGAGGAGGCCGAGAAGGCCGGAGTCGACCTGCAGCTGAGCGGGCATACCCACCGCGGGCAGGTGTGGCCCCTGTCGTGGGTGACCGACGCGATGTACGAGTGCTCGTGGGGCAGCCTGCGCAAGGGCGCGACGGACTACTACGTCAGTTCCGGCCTGGGCATCTGGGGCGCCAAGTACCGCATAGGCACCCAGTCGGAGTATGTGGTGGTGGATATACAATAATTTAATAGGAAAAAGAGAGGTTGTCGGATTTTGTGTATCAGTGTGTTATGTGAAATTAATAATTTTTGCAATAAAATTTTGGTTGCATGTACTAAAAATTTAGTAATTTTGCAGCCCATAAAAAATAAAAAAACGGAGTAAATAACCTAAAAAAAATAATGATATGAAAAGATTTGCATTGATCTGCCTTTTTGCCACGATGGCATTGGGTATGGCTAACGCCCAGACTACTGAAAGCAAAGATGTTCCCGCCGATGGTGCGAGGATCCGTTTCACCGAGATGGAGCACAACTATGGTACCATTCAGAAGGGTGGAAACGGCGATTGCGAGTTCACCTTCGTCAACGAGGGCAACGAGCCCTTGATTCTCTCCAACGTGAAGGCTTCCTGCGGATGCACCACTCCGAGCTACACCCAGAAGCCTGTCATGCCCGGTAAGACCGGTACTATCAAGGTCCATTACAACACCAACAATGTGGGAGCTTTCAGCAAGACCGTCACCGTTTCCAGCAACGCCGTCGACAATCCCAAGACTGTGCTGCGCATCAAGGGCAATGTGAAACAGGATGGCTCCGCCAATGCCGCCCCTGCCGAGAAACCCCGTCAGCAGAATGTCAGACCGACGGCTCGTCCTTTGAAGTCCGGCGAGATGCAGCTTAAGCCTGCCGAAGCCGCCAAGGAGGCTCCTGCCAAGGTCGCGGCCGACGTGAAGAAATAAAAACGCCAACCCCATAATATCCATACACTATGCCTCATATTTCCCACAAGGGACTGGAGCTGCCGCAGTCGGCCATTCGTAAGCTCGTCCCCTTCGCCGATGCCGCCAAAGAACGTGGTGTGCACGTGTACCACCTGAATATCGGCCAGCCCGACATCGAGACCCCCGCCGGAGCCCTCGAGGCCCTGTCGATCAAAGCCCATGAGATGGCTGAGAACAAGGGGGTGCTGGAATACAGCCACTCCGCTGGTATCCCCACCTATCGCCGTGCCCTCTGCAACTATTATCACCGCCATGGTATCGATGTCACCCCCAATCAGGTGATTGTCACCAACGGCGGCAGCGAGGCCCTGCAGATGGCTTTCACCGTCTGCCTCAATCCGGGCGACGAAATCATCATCCCCGAGCCTTATTACACCAACTATAACACCTTCGCCAAGTTGTGCGACGCCAAGATTGTCACTATCCCCAGCGACATCAAGTCCGGTTTTGCCCTGCCTCCCATCGAGGAGTTTGAGAAGGTTATCACGCCCTATACGCGTGCCATCATGATCTGCAACCCCAACAACCC
>DGTB01000032.1:0-3000 GCA_002394185.1 Bacteroidales bacterium UBA4347
CGTCGCGCTCCTGTCCCTGAAAGCCGTCGACGGTGCCCACTGTGATGTGTCGCTTCAGCTTGCGGAAGTAGTGCTGCATCTTGAGTAGACGGCGTATCAGCCGTGCCTGCCCGCGGTAGGGGGTGATGACGCCGAAGTCTACACGCTCGCTTTCAATCTTCTGCGGTGATATCATTTCGATATAGTCGCGCAGAGTTTTGATGACCAGCCGGGCCTCCTGGCTGTTGCTGCGGCTGCGGTAGCGGTTCTCTTTCTCTTCGTAGTCAAGGTCCGAGGTGTCGATCCACGTCAAGGGGGTGTCCAGCGGACTCACCTGCCGGTGCGCCGCCTCGGGGGCGGCATGCAAACGTCCGTGGTAGAACCATCGGGAGCTGAAGGCCATGATATCTTCGTTCATGCGGTACTGCACCGTGAGCAGGGTGACACACTGGGGATGCAGGTTGACGACCTTCTGCATCAGTGTGTTGGCCAGTCCGCCGCGCACGGCCTCCCGGCTCTTCACCGTGGGCGGCAGCTGCTGATGGTCACCACTCATCACCACACGGTCGGCCCTGAGGATGGCGGCCCAGCAGGCGGGCTCTAAGGCCTGGGCAGATTCGTCGATGAAGAGGGTGCTGAAACGGCGGCGGTCCATGATGCGGTAGGCACTGCCGATAAGGGTGCAGCTCACCACCCGGGCTTCATTGAAGAGGTCGGCGTTGATTTTTATCTCCAGCTCGGTCTGGCGGTTGCGCAGACGGTGGGCCTGCTCGCCTTTGGCGCCTTGGGCGAGGGTGCGGCGGATGTTCCACAGCTCGTGGTAGTCGGGGTGTGACGAGTAGCGTCGTTCATAGCTGCACTCCAGCATCTCGTCGCTCATCCTCAATGGATTGCCTACGCGCAATACGTTGACGCTACGTCGCGCCAGTTGCTCGCTGATCCAGTCCACGGCGGCATTGCTTGGGGCACAGACGAGCACCTGTGTCTCGCGCTCAAGGGTCTCGATGATGGCTTCGACAAGGGTGGTGGTCTTGCCCGTTCCCGGAGGGCCGTGGACGATGGCCACCTCCTGCGCCTCGACTACTTTTTGTATGGCGTCGTTCTGGCTGGGGTTGAGCCATGGGAACGAGAGTTGCGGCAGCGTGCGGAACGCAGGCTTGGCGTTGCCCAGCAGCACTTCGCGTAGATGTACAAAGCGCTCGTCCTCTTTGTGTTCTGCAGCAGCGAGGGATTCCTGCATCACACGGAAGCTGGTGTTGTCCACCCCCAGCTGTACGCCAAGCAGATGGCGCTCGCCGAGATCGCGTATGCTCTGCAGGGCTGCCTTCGAAGGCAGGCTGATGCTCATTACACCGTCGCCCACAGCCTCTACATAACATTGGTGCTGCAGGGGCACGACGCCGTTGGCGCCGTCGGTCAGGTAGAACAGGGTCACAGGTTTGCCGGGCTCGAACTCCAGCTCCACCTCATCCTCGTCTATTTCGTAGCGCAACTCGACGGTGAGCTGCCCCATAGGGTTGTAGGCGTTGTTGCCCAGGTGGATGGGGTAGCGACAGACGGGCTCGTGGATGGTGCCGGTGAGCGACGCCCCTTTCTCTTCGAGGCTGCGGCGATAGCTCTCTTGCTCCTCTTTCAGTTCAAGAGCCACCAGCTCGCGTAGGCGGCTGAAGTATGTGCCTGTGTTTGTCATTTTGGTATTAAATCGGTATAAATACGTCAAAATAGTCGTTTTATTGTGTTTTAAGCCACTCTTTTTTCTGAAAAAAAGAAGGCGTGAGGAGGGACTCACCAAAAATGGTGAAAATTTTTTGTTAAAAATGCTTGCATATTGTTTTTATTTTGTATATTTGCAGTGCCATATAAGTGTTTATTGCTCTTGTATGAAATTGATAATTAGTTAAGTAAAATAATATTAATCCTAAACAAAGTCACTATGACAAAAGTAAAATCTTTAGCTGACCTGAAAGCCATGCGCGAGAAGCTCCAGTCGAATCTCGACGTCCGCGAGAAGGCTGAGCACCCTGAGAGCCTGGTGCAGATCAAGGTCGCCATGGCTACCTGTGGTATTGCCGCTGGTGCCAAGCAAGTTATGGAACACATGATGCAGAAGGCCGACGAACTTCACATCCCCGCCGTCTTCACTCAGACCGGCTGCATGGGCTACTGCCACGCCGAGCCCACCCTCGAGGTGCGCGTGCCGGGCAAGGACCCCATCGTCTTCGGCCACGTCGACAACAACCGCGCCGACGAGATCCTCACCAAGTATGTCCAGCAGGGCGAACTCGTCGAGGGCATCATCCCCGTGAACTACGAAACGATTGACAAGTAATTATGAATGTGTGAATGCGTAAATGCGTAAATGCGTTAGTCGGACGTCAGCCCCTAACACAATAACGCACTGACACATTAACGAAATCGAAAAAACATGGCAAAATACAAAATGCATATCCTGATCTGCGGCGGTACCGGATGCAAATCCAGCAACAGCCTCAAGATCATCGACAATTTCCATAAGATTCTCGCCGAGAAAGGCCTGCAGGACGACGTCCAGGTCATCAAGACCGGCTGCTTCGGCTTCTGCGAGAAGGGCCCCATCGTGAAGATCATGCCCGACAACACGTTCTACACCCAGGTGAAGCCCGAGGACGTGGAGCGCATCGTCAACGAGCACATCATCAAGGGCCGTAAGGTTCCCGAGCTGCTCTACACCAACCCCGAGAACAAGGAGCACGTCAGCGACTCCAAGCACATGGACTTCTACCGCAAGCAGATCCGTATCGCCCTGCGCAACTGCGGCTTTGTGGATCCCGAGAACATCGAGGAGAGCATCTCCCGTGGCGGCTACGAGGCCCTGGCCAAGTGCTTGACCGAGATGACCCCGCAGCAGGTCATCGACGTGATCACCAAGAGCGGTCTCCGCGGCCGTGGCGGCGCCGGCTTCCCCACCGGCGTGAAGTGGGGTCTCTGCGCCAAGAACCAGGCCGACCAGAAGTACATCATCTGCAACGCCGACGAGGGCGA
>DGTB01000032.1:3067-4116 GCA_002394185.1 Bacteroidales bacterium UBA4347
GACCCCGGTGCCTTCATGGACCGTTCCATCCTCGAGGGTGACCCCAACAGCATCGTCGAGGCTATGGCTATCGGTGGCTACGCCATCGGCGCCAGCAAGGGTCTTGTGTACATCCGTGCCGAGTATCCCCTGGCCATCGACCGTCTGAAGATCGCCATCAACCAGGCCCGCGAGTACGGCCTCCTCGGTGAGGACATCCTCGGCACTGGTTTCAACTTCGACATCGAGCTCCGCTACGGTGCCGGCGCTTTCGTCTGCGGCGAAGAGACAGCCCTTATCCACTCCATGGAAGGCAAGCGCGGCGAGCCCACCCTGAAGCCCCCATTCCCCGCTGTGCGCGGCTATATGGACAAGCCCTCGAACGTGAACAACGTCGAGACTCTGGCCAACATCCCCGTCATCATCACCAAGGGCGCCGACTGGTTCCGCACCATCGGCACCGAGAAGAGCCCCGGAACGAAGGTGTTCGCCCTGGCCGGCCAGATCAACAACGTGGGTCTGATCGAGGTCCCCATGGGCATCACCCTGCGTGAGATCATCTACGAAATCGGCGGCGGCATCAAGGACGGCCGCGAATTCAAGGCCGTGCAGACCGGTGGCCCCTCCGGCGGCTGCCTCACTGCCAAGCACCTCGACACCGAAATCGACTACGACAGCCTCGTGGCTGCCGGCTCGATGATGGGCTCCGGCGGTATGGTCGTCATGGACGAGACCTCCTGCATGCCTGCCATCGCCAAGTTCTATCTGGAGTTCACCTGCGAGGAGAGCTGCGGTAAGTGCAGCCCCTGCCGCATCGGTAACAAGCGTCTCTGCGAGCTGCTTGAGAAGATCACCAACGGCAACGGCACGATGGACGACCTCTACGCTCTGCGCAACCTGGCCGCCGTCATCAAGGACAGCGCCCTCTGCGGCCTCGGCCAGACCTCGCCGAACCCCGTCCTCTCCACCCTCGACAACTTCTGGGATGAGTATGTGGAGCACGTCGTGGACAAGAAGTGCCGCGCCGGCGTCTGCAAGAAACTCATGCAGTATGTCATCGACCCCGAGAA
>DGTB01000088.1 GCA_002394185.1 Bacteroidales bacterium UBA4347
GGGGGTCGTTGAAGGCGTCCACGTGGCCGCTGGCCTTCCAGATGCGGGGGTGCATGAAGATGGCGCTGTCGATGCCCACGATGTTCTCGTGCATCTGCACCATGGCCTTCCACCAGGCCTGCTTGATGTTGTTCTTGAGCTCGGTGCCCAGCTGGCCGTAGTCGTAGACGGCGGCGAGGCCGTCGTAGATCTCCGAGCTGGGGAAGATGAAGCCGTATTCTTTGGCGTGGGACACCACTTTCTTGAAGAAATCGTCTTGGTTTGCCATAATCTGTATAGAAACTGTTTATATTTTGTTTTTTATTATTTGATTCAAATCTGTTGGATAACGCCCGTGGGTCGGGTTTATTGTGTCTGAGGGACATTTTATTTTTTCTTCAGCACGATGCGGAAGGTGGTGCCTTGGCCGGGGACGGAATACTTGAGGAAGAGGCGTCCGCGATGGTACTGGTTGACGATGCGCCGGGCCAACGGCAGGCCGAGGCCCCAGCCGCGGCTCTTGGTGGTGAAGCCGCTGTCGAAGATGCGCTTCTGCACCGAGGGACTCATGCCCTTGCCGGTGTCGCTGATGTCGATGTAGATGTTGCGGGCGTCCTGCGAACCCATGATGGTCACGGTGCCGGCGCCTTCCATGGCGTCGATGGCGTTCTTGCAGAGGTTCTCTATCACCCATTGGAAGAGGTACCCATTCAGCGGGGCTATGAACGGCTCGTCCTCGGGGAAGGAGACGACGAACTGCACTTTCCTGGGTGCGCGACTCTGCAGGTAGCCTATGGCGGCGCGTACGGCTTCCTCGACACTCTCTTCCTTCAGCTCGGGCACGGAGCCGATTTTCGAGAAGCGGTGGGTGATGGTCTCCAGGCGCTGGAGGTCTTTGCCGACCTCGGCGGCATATTCGTCGCTGAACTCCTTGCCTTTCAGGTAGTCGGTCCACGCCATGAGCGAGGAGAGGGGAGTGCCCAGCTGATGGGCCGTCTCTTTGGCCAGGCCCACCCAGATGCGGTTCTGCTCCATGGTGCGTGTGGTGCGGAAGATGTAGTAGCTGACCAGCAGCAGCACGATGGCGATGACGAGGTATAGCAACGGCACCCAGCGGAGGGAGCGCAGCAGGGGGGAGTTCTCGTAGTAGACATAGGCGTGGCTGTTGTCGGGCAGGGCAATCTCGATGGGGTCGTTCACCGAGGCCATCTGCTCCAGCCTCGGCAGCAGCTTGGCGGGAGTGCTGACCTCGGAGGAGTCGATGTTGCCCATGGCGATGACCTGCGTGCGTGTGCTGTCGGCGATGATGACCGGCACGAAGACCGTGTTGTTGGTGATGTCGGTCAGGAAGGAACGCGTGAAGCGGTTCAGCACCTGCCGCAGCTGGGTGTAGTACTGCGACTCCTTGTAGTACAGCGCCATGGGCATGCCGTAGAGACGGTACTTGAAGGGCGGATTCTTCGAGTATTCCTCCAGCAGGGGGCCTTCCAGTTTCTGGCCGGATAGTTCCTGGGGCACGGTGATGATGCTGTCTTTGGCGGTGGTGATGATGATGGGGGTGCGGGCGGAGTCGATGATGTAGTTGACGTAGGCCAGGCTGAAGCGGAGGTCGATGTTCTGGTTGGGGTCGTTGAAGGACTGCAGGATGTCGGTGTAGAGCTGCATCTTGCGGTGCTCGTCGAGGGTGGCCTGCTGGAAGAACTGCTGGGTGGCCGACGAGATGCGGTTACGCTGCGCTATGGCGTTGGCCCAGAGGCGTATCTTGGCTTCCTCGCTTTCGCGCACCTGGCGCGCAACGTTCTGCACCTGCCACAGGGCGAAGAGGGCCAGGGCAATGGACAACACCATCAGTATCAGTTTCACTCGTTGCTTCATCGGCTCAATAATTAGGAATTAGAACTTAGAATTTAAAAATTAGAAATTAGAAATTAATTCTCTATTTTCACCGCCTGTGCGGGGGTGATGTGCGAGATGTAGGCCGCCGGCAGCAGCAGGGCCAGCAGGCATGCCACAAGGGTGCCAAGGCTGACAAGGAGGAATATCATCGGGTCGATGTCGACCGGCACATGGGTCATCGAGTAGCTCTCGGCGTCGAGCTTCACTACCTGCCATTGCTGCTGCACCACGCAGAGCGCCAACGCCACGGCGTCGCCGATGAGGATGCCTTCGGCGATGAGCCGCGAGGCCTTGATGAGGAAGATGCGGCGCACCGACGCATTGGTGGCCCCCAGGGCCTTGAGCAGGCCGATGGTGCGCCCTTTCTCGAAAATCATGATGAGCAGCGCCGAGACGATGGCCACGGCACACACGAGGCTCATAATGACGAGGATGAGGGTGATGTTGGAGTTCAGCAGGTCAAGCCAGGCAAAGAGGGCAGGGTTGGCCTCGCGGATGGTCTGCACGGAGTAGTCGTAGGGCAGCTCGTGCTCCACGTTGCGGGCAATGGCATCCAGCCGGTCGAAGTTGTCGACCAGCACCTCGTAGCCACCCACCTGCCGCTCATCCCATTCGTTGAGGCGTTGCACCTGACGCAGGTCGCCGACCACGTAGAGCTCGTCGAACTCGGTGAGGTCGGTGTTGTAGATGCCGCAGACGGTGAACGCCCGCGAGCGCGGCGTGTCGCCGCCCCAGAAATAGGTGCGCATTTTGTCGCCCACCTTCAGCCGCAGCCGCGAGGCTATGGTGCTGGAAACGAGGACGTCGGTCGATGGGGTGGCAGAGTTGATGGCTTGCGTAGCCACTGGGTCACTCAGCAACTCAGTCACTTGGTCACTCAACATCGGCAACCGCCCCTCGACGAGGTTGGAGGCGAAGAAGGTGGTGTCGTAGTCCGCGCTGAGGCCGCGGAACATGATGCCGTAAATCTGGTCTGCGGTCTTCACCATGCCGCCCTTGGTGGCGAAGTATTGTATGTGGCGCACGCCGGGCACGCGCTGGATGCGCTCCACGAGGGTGCTGTCAAGCACGATGGGCTCTTCCTGGTAGGCCGGCGAGGAGGCGAAGTTGCTCACCGTCAGGTGGCTGCCGAAGCCCACTACCTTGGACGCTATCTCGCCTTGGAAGCCACGCAGGATGCACACGGCCATCACCATCACCACCACTCCGAGGGCAATGCTGACAACGGCAATGACGGACAGGGGCCCCGAAAAGCCCCCGCCGTCCTTTGTCCGCGGCATGAACCGCCGTGCTATGAACCGCTCGAACACCATTTTTTAGTGTTAAGTGTTAAGTGTTTAGTGTTGAGTGTTAAGTGTTTAGTGTCAAGTGGCCCGCGTAGCAACTAAACACTAAACACTTAACACTAAACACTTCATCAGAAGCTCTTGGCGATGGCGATGAAGTCGTCGGCTTTGAGGGAGGCGCCGCCGATGAGGCCGCCGTCGATGTCAGGGCAGGCGAAGAGCTCCTTGGCGTTGGAGGGCTTGCAGCTGCCGCCGTAGAGGATGCTGATTTCGTCGGCCAGCTCCTTGCCGTATTTGGCGGCGAGGAGGCTGCGGATGTGGGCGTGGATCTCCTGTGCCTGCTCGGGCGTGGCGGTCTTGCCGGTGCCGATGGCCCACACGGGCTCGTAGGCGATGACCACTTCCTTCATCTCCTCGGCGCTGAGGTGGAAGAGGCCCTTCTCGACCTGGGTCTTCACCACGTCGAGCTGGCGGCCGGCTTCGCGCTCCTCGAGCACTTCGCCGACGCACACGATGGGCTTCAGGCCGTGCTTCAGCAGCTGGTTCACCTTGGCGGCGACGGTCTGGTCGGTCTCGCCGTAGTAGGCGCGACGCTCGGAGTGGCCCACGATGCAGTAGTCAATCTCCATGCTCTCAAGCATTTCGGCGCTCACCTCGCCGGTGTAGGCGCCCTTCTCCTGGTCGCTGACGTTCTGTGCGCCAACCATGAAATAACTGTCGTTGGCATAGTCGGTGGTCATCTCCAGATAGGGGAACGGCGGGCAGACGATAAGCTGCGTGTCGCGCGGGAGCTCCTCTTTCTCAAGGGCTTCCATGATGTCGTTGATCAGTTCGTCGGCCTCGTTGAAGGTGCAATTCATCTTCCAGTTGCCTGCTACGATATGTTTTCTCATTTTCTTTTGGGTGTTAATTGGGTTTTCGGTTAATTGTAATTGATAATGATTTCTTGTAATAACGCATCAACAGCAATATTATTTTGCCGACGGCAATAAATATTTTTCCACCCTACAGAAGGGGGACCTCTCGGGGGCCTGTTTGCCCCTGTTTGCCTCTGTTTGCCCCCTCCTCCAGCAGAGGTGTGGCATGCCGCATCCCTGCTGGAGGGAGGGGGAGTTAAAAAAAAAGTGTCTGTTAAAAAAAATATTTTGTAAATATAAATTTATTTACTATTTTTGTAGCGTTCTGTTAAGTAAGCAGAAGTTAGTTAATTAATTAAATATAAATTACTTAAAACAAAAACAAACAATGAAGACCGCTTATAATTTCAATGCAGGCCCCTGCGTCCTGCCCAAAGAGGCCATCGAGTCCACCATCGCCGCCATCCGCGACTTTGACAACACCGGTATCGGCCTGCTCGAGATCTCTCACCGTACTCCCGGCTGGGAGCGCACCATGGAAGAAACCCGCCAGCTGTGGCGCGACCTGCTCGGCATTCCCGCTGAGTACGAAATCCTCTTCCTCGGTGGTGGCGCCAGCACCGGCTTCATGGATGTGCCCGCCAACCTGCTGAACAAGAAGGCCGCCTACCTCCAGACCGGCGTCTGGGCCAAGAAGGCCGCCAAAGAGGCCAAGAACTTCGGCGAGACCGTCATCGTGGCCAGCAGCGAGGACAAGACCTACAGCTACATCCCGAAGGGTTGGACCGTCCCCGCCGACGCCGACTACTTCCACATCACCACCAACAACACCATCTACGGCACCGAGATCCGCAAGGACTTCGCCGCCAACGAGATCAACAACGTCATGCTCGTCGCCGACATGAGCTCCGACATCATGAGCCGCCCCGTCGACGTGAAGAAGTACGGTCTCATCTACGGTGGTGCCCAGAAGAACGTCGGCCCCGCCGGTGTCACCTTCTACATTGTCCGCAAAGACATCCTCGGCAAGATCACCGACCGCCAGTACATGAACCCCCTGCCCACCATGGTGGACTTCCGCACCCACGCCGCCGAAGAGGCCAAGAACATCTCCATGTTCAACACTCCCCCGGTGAGCGCCATCTTCGTCA
>DGTB01000071.1:0-185 GCA_002394185.1 Bacteroidales bacterium UBA4347
GTAGATGAGCTCGGCGGGCGAGTCGTTGTAGGAGTTGATTTCCTCCAGCACCACATCGCGCTCCTTCTCAATCTCGTGCTGCGGGAAGGTGCTGTGGAACAGGATGTCGGCGAAAAGCTCGAGGCAACGCTCCAGGTGCTCGCTGAGCGACGAGGCGTAGACGCAGGTCTCCTCCTTGGTGGTGA
>DGTB01000071.1:238-10329 GCA_002394185.1 Bacteroidales bacterium UBA4347
TGAAGGCGTTCAGCTCGCCGCCCACGCCGTCGATGCGGTTCAGTATGTGGTAGGCGCGGCGGTGCTCGGTGCCCTTGAAGAGCGAATGCTCTATGAAGTGCGCCATGCCCTCGTCGGCACCCGCCTCGTCGCGGCTGCCCACGTTGATGTACACACCGCTGTAGGTAACCCTCGACGGCGTGCGGCTTAGTATGATTTTCAGGCCATTGGCCAGAGTATGATATTCGTACACAGTAGGTCTTAATACAAAATTATCATATAATAACTGAGGAATCAAAAAAATATTGTGCGGAGACATTTATTCTTATCCAATTCCGAGCCCAACCCCACGACAATCCAAACTTGCGTCAACAGGGCGCGAACTTTGTTAAAGAACGTTAAAACGCCCGTTTTTCGACTTAACAAAATATTACCATATCCTACCATGGTAGGAGTTGGTAAGGAGTTGGTAAGGACTTGATAAGGGTTTGGTAAGTGCATTAACAAAGTTCGACCCCTGTCGATTCGGGGTTTGCCTACGGCCGGCGGAAAGCCATGAACCAAGTGCAGAAGAGGATGCCGGCGAGGGAGTCGAGGGTGTTCTCGGTGAGGAAGGAGGCGAGGATGGCCACAACCCAGGCGACGAAGATCGAGCCCTGGCGACGCAGGCGCGGCGTGGCACGCAGCCACACCAGCACCAGCAGCACAAAGAGCGGCACGCCGAACTGGGCGATGAGCGTGAGATACTCGTTATGAGGCATCAGGCCCGACTCCTGAAGGGGTGAGTCGGTGCGCCGGAAGTCGTCTTCCATGGCGTCGTCCAAGTCGCCGGTACCGACGCCCGACCATGGGTGGCGCCCAATGATGTGGACCGCGGCCTGCCACAACTCGAAGCGTTGCAGCACGGAGAAACCCTCGACGGCGCGGAAGCAGCGGTAATTCTCCAGCTCGAAGAACATCACGTAGAGCATGCGTTTGGGCAAGGGGGCGTGGACATAAACGGGATTGGGCACTCCGCGGGCCACCTCGGCAATCTGCTCGTCGCTGAGGGCGGCAACGCCGGCGCTGTCTTTGGGCAGGCCGAGGGCATTGAGATAGCGTATCAGCGATGCCTGCACGCTGTAACCCGAGGAGGTGAGGCTGTCCAACGGCACACGGCTGCGACGGAGCCACTGCTGTTGCAACTCCTCGTAGCACAGGAAGTTGTTTACATAATTGCCATTCTCCAACAGGCCATCGCGGGCATGCTGATAGGGATTGCCTGAGGGGGTGCAGGCGGGAAGGGTCCTGGAGGCTATGGGCTGAAGCTCATGATAGGCACGATATTGCACCACCACGTATGCCGCGACGCCACCGGCCACCAGCAGCCACACCATCACCCACAGCCAGCGCCGGCGCAAGCTAAGCGCAGCCACCATCGACGCCAGGACGAGGACTCCGAAGGCCGTATAGGAACGCAACAGCAGCAGGAACGCCACCAACCACACCATCACGGCCACGACACCCGCTTTTTTGACCGCAGCCCCCGGGCCGTGGATGCCATGCAGGGCTCCGACACACAGGAAGAGCACCATGCAGCAGTTGAGGGCAAACCGGATGTGCGAAATGAAGGGCACTATCTCGCGATAGGGCAAATCGGGAATGGTGAGCCACCGCACCAGGCCAATGACCGTAACGACAACAACCGTAGCCGCATAGAGCGACAGTATGGTATTGCGGGCACGCCCGGACAGCGGCTGGGTGGTGAGCACCACGAGGGGCACCACGAGCCACGGCAGCAGGCGTTCCACCACGTGCAATCCAGCAGGCAAATTGCTGGTCCACAGCAGTCCGAGCAGGTGCAGCGCGAACAATGCCGCCACGGCATGCAGCAGGCGGCTCTGCCTGGCCATCTGCCACTTCTCGGTCCATCGGCCTTCGAGCACCCAGTTGGCCAGCAGCAACACCCACATGACGTTGCTCATGCCGATGCTCGTCACCATGCAGCCCCCCAGAAGGGTGAGCAGCACTAAGTAGATACGTCTATGGACCTTGGACGGAAACAAGTTAACAATCAATTAGTAAAGCCTTTCACGCTCAATTGTTCCCCTTCACGCCCTTGGTTCCAAATTCCTCCACGGCGCGCAGCACCACGGGGTCGCTCTTCAGGGCGCCCTGCAGACGACCCTGGTCGTAGTAGTAGCGGGTGAGAATCTCGGCCTTGAGCATGTCGCAGAGTTCGCCGCGATGCTTCTGCAGGTCGCTCTCCTTCTCGGTGGCCAGGCGGGACTCCATCTCCTTGAGTTGCTGCTCGATGGCGGAGTCGTACTTCTCCTGCTTGGCCACATCGCGCAGTTCATTGATGACACGCTCGGTGACAGTGTTGTAGCTGAGCTTCTTCTCCTTCAGGTAGCGGCAGAAGTCGGCGTAGATTTCGTCGCTGATCTCGAAGTTCTCGGGGCTGGCGATTTCCTTATGCGAACGGTAGAAAGCTGTGGCGTAGTCGAATATCAGCTGCTTCTGCACCAGAGCGATGGCGATATTGGACATGTATTCGGGCTCGATTTCGATGTCGGGTTCAATGCCGAAACCGTCGTAGACGGTGCGTCCGGCCTTGGTCTTGAAGGCGGTCTTGAGGCTGTCGGGCACCTTCAGCGCACGGCCGTTTTCGTCGCGATGGCTGTAGTCGATGGCCTGTATGCAGCGCCCCGAAGGGATGAAATATTTGCTCACGGTGACTTTCATCTGGCTGTTGTAGGGCATGGGCAAAATATTCTGCACCAACCCCTTGCCGTAGCTGCGCTGGCCGATGACCACGGCGCGGTCGAGGTCCTGCAGGCTGCCGCTCACAATCTCGCTGGCCGAGGCCGAGCCGCCGTCGATGAGCACCGCCAGGGGTATCTCTGTGTCCTCGGGCTGCAGACGGGTGTAGCTCTTGAGGTTCTTGCTGGCCACCTTGCCTTTGGTTTCCACCACGAGGATGCCGCGGGGCACCCAAATGTTGACAATGTCGACAGCCTCGTTCATCAGGCCGCCGCCATTGCCGCGCAGGTCAAGGATGACGCCGCGCATGGAAGGTTTCTCCTTCTTGAGTTTGACGAAAGCCTCACGCACGTTTTTGGCGGCATCGTTGGTGAATTCGTCCAGCTTGATATATCCCACATCGCCTTTGGCCCCCACAAAGCCCGAATAGGGGACATTGGGAAGCTTGATTTCGCGACGGATAAGGGTGCGCTCGAGTTCCTCGCCACCACGCTCCACGCGCAAGGTCACCGCGGTGCCGGCCTGGCCACGCATGGCACTGCTCACGTCGGGCACCTTCTTGCCCTTGGTGCTCTCGCCGTTGACGGCCACAATGCGGTCGCCGGCCTTGAGGCCCGCCTCGTCGGCCGGGAGACCCTTGTAAGGCTCGGAGATATAGATGGAGTCGCCATGCTGCGTGATGATGGCACCCACGCCGCCGTATTCGCCCAGCAGCTGCAGCTTCACATCCTCGATATCACTCTCGGGGAAATAGTTGGTATAAGGATCGAGCGACCCCAGCATGGCGTCGATGGCCACCTTGATGGTCTTGCCCGGATCCACATCGTCGACATAATTCAAGTTAAGCTGCTTATATACCGAAGAGAATATCTCCAGATTCTTGGCAATTTCAAAGCTGCGGTCGTTTTGCGCCTGGGCAGGAACGGACAGCCATGCAAGCCCCACCAAGGCCAGTGTCAGTGTTTTTTTCATCATATCAAACTATTATGCCCTAAATAACAAAAAAAAGGACTTTTTATTGTGCAACAAAGATATTAAATCCGGAGATGCCCCGCAGAAACAAAAAAGAGCAGCCTTGACGGACTGCTCTAAACTGCTAAAATCCTTCCAATTAAAGCATATAACCAAGCCTGAGGGCAATCAATGCAGGCGTAAGCTTCGCCCCAGTCATGGTGTCCGACCCCGGAGAAAGTTTTCCCTTCATCTTACCGGCACCCAGATTGTAATACTCGACACTGATGGAATATTTCTTTTTGAACTCCAGGCCGGCGCCAACCTGATAGGCAAAGGTCGTGGCATTACTATAGGACATGGTGGTCTCACTGCTGCCCTGCTCCACGGTCATGTCTGTGATGATTCTGAAATTCACACCTATCTGAGCCTCCGCGAAAATACTCACTTCATTCGACAGCGGGTACGAGAAATTCCCACCTACCAGCAACGGAATACTAATATATTTAGGGCGGGAAATGTCGGCATTCTCCTCCATCTCCGCCTCATCAATAAAATCGTTGGCGTCACCATTGAGGGGATTGAACATCAGATTGGCCGAGGCTATAATTCCGAGCCCCTTCATCCCAGTGATATTGTACTTAAAGGAAACACCCAGACTCAAGCCTGTTCCGGCGCCACCATACTTCTGACCATTAGTCAAAGAAAAGTAATCTTCTTTAAACTCGCCAAACTTTCCATTCGGGAAAGCGGCACCGGCATAAAGTTTAATGTCATTCTGCGCAACAGCAGAGAAAGCCGACATGGCGACAAACGCCATAGACAAAATAAATGTTTTTTTCATTGGTTTAATATTAATTAATTAGTTTTCAAGCGTAAAAATGGTATATTCATCCTCGTCTCCTTGATGTAAATGGTAGGTCAATTTATTCCCATTTACAACAAAATCAACTCGGGTATCAGCTGGCATATCGTCAGAGAAAATTCTACCATTGGGGGCAGTGTACTCATAAGTTACATTCGTTACATCCTCGACATAATCAGTCCCGTGCTCATATTCCCAATCGACGAACTGCACAACGCTCGTTGTAACAAAACGTAAACTTATGCCTTCAGGTTTTGAACTGCTACTTGATGAAACTACATGTGTCCATGTAGTTCCTACTAATGATGAACCACCTGTGTTCCATCCCGCAGAGCCACCGTCGCCGTCATCGCTGCATGATACAAAAGAGAGTCCTGCCATCAGCAGCAAGGGCACCATGAATGCCTTTACTTTTTTCATCTTTTTCTGCCCCTGAATACGTGTCGGGCACAACCTTTGTTGCGGGGATTCCCAGCCCACGGATGGATATTAATCGGAATAGGACAAAAAAGAAGCGCGGGAATCTGCCACTTTGCTTATCCCGCGAATAGAGGCCTTCGCATTGCCTTTGACTACAGAATAAGCAATGCCGAAGCCCACGCGTTACGGAATATAGTAAAAGACACTATATGCCAGCCATGGACGTTGTACATTGCGTTATTGCGGTAGTCATCAGAAGTTGCGAAGTTCCTATTCGCCGCAGATAAACGCTGTTACACGTCTCTCTTAATATGTCCTGCCGCCCACCCGCTTCACCCGTCATACGATGGCTTCGACGCGTGGAAACGACGATGCAAAAATACATGTTTTTTTCAAACTAACAAAAAAAAATTGCCCCGCCGGCATACGGACGGGGCATTAACCCACTAAAACACTGTCGATTAACCCATACCACAGAACGATTCACACCTTGACAATCTTGCTTTCAAATCCGCGGAGGGTCATCTCCTCGGGAGAGACGAACCAAAGACTGTCGCCGGGGCGGAAGATGGTGTCGCGGCTGGGGTTGACAAGGCGTTCGCCGCCGCGCTCGATGGCGATGACCATGGCGCGATGGCGCGAGAGGGGCGAGTTGGCCACCTGCATGCCGCACAGCGGGCCGTCGGGGTCGACACGATAGCGGTACATGTGCAGCTCGTGGTCGGAGCGATCGTGCACCAGGATGTCGGCCTCCACCTCGACGGCGGCGCGCATACGGCCCACCTGCTCCTCGTTGCCGATAACCGTCAGCAGGTCGCCCGGCATGAGAAGGTCGTCCTTGCCGGGGAGGTCGATGATGTTGTCGCCACGCTCGATGGTGACGACATTGATGCCGAAGTCCTCGCGAATGCGGCAGGCGGCAAGGGTCTTGCCCGCCAGGGGCGAGTACTGCGTCATGCGCAGACGTTCCATGGAGAATTCGTTTTCCATGCCCTTGGGTATGCGGAACGAGGTCTGTGCCTGTCGCGAATTGAAGTTGCTGAAGAAGCGCTCCTCAATCTGGGCGTAGAAGCCGTTGGCCTTGCGCGAGAAGAGCACCACCATGACCACCATCAGGGCGATGACCATCAGGAATCCCAGGGCGAGGTTGACGTAGCTGCCCACCACCAGACCCGCGAAGAACAGGGCCACGAAATAGCGCAGCAGCATCACCGGGATGACCACGGCCTGGCTGTGGCGGTAGGTCTCGAAGATCTGCTTGAAGCGTTCCTTGTTGACATTCTTCACTGCCACAGCCCACAGGAAGGGCGACATGAGGATGAGCGTGGCCACCATGCCCGTCAGGCGGCTCCATATCTGCGGTATGCCGGCATCGGCAAAGAGCGTGTCAAGCAGCGGCCGCAGCAGCGACGTGGAGAGCAGGGCGATGGCCGCCAGGATGACGCCGTAGATGAGTATGTTGGTCAGCTGCTTGCGCAGGAAGGAGCGTATGCCCGCCTTGTCGCCGGCGCCCTTGCTGGCGCTCTCGCTGTACTGGTCCAGACGGTGCTTGATTTTGGCGGGAATCTTGGGCTCCACCCAGTTGTAGAACGGCAGCGCCCCTTTGATCATATAGGGCGTGACGAAGGTCGTCAGGATGGACACCGAGACGATGATGGGATACAGGTTGGCGTCGATAACCTTGAAACTCAAGCCCAGACTGGCGATAATGAACGAAAACTCACCGATTTGGCAGAAGCAGAAACCGCTCTGCACGGCGGTCTTCAGCGGACGGCCGCTGAGGGTGACGCCAATGGTGGCCGAGAGACTCTTGAAAACAATGATTGTCAGCGCAATGACCAGTATGGGGACAATGTACTTCACCAGCACCTCGGGGTTGACCAGCATGCCCACCGACACAAAGAACACCGCGCCAAAGAGGTTCTTCAGGGGGATGACAATGCGGTGGATGACGTCGGCCTCGATGGTCTCGCTGAGGATGGCGCCCATGACGAAGGCACCCAGAGCGGTGGAGAACCCGGCATGCGCCGCCAGCACCACCATGCCGAAACACAGGCCCACGGCCAGGATGAGCAGCGTCTCCTCGGTCATATACTTGCGCATCCAGCGCAGGAAGGTGGGAATCAGATAGATGCCGAACACGAACCATGCTATCAGGAAGAAGACCAGCTTCACCATCTGGCCCACCAACGCGCCGCCGTCGAAACTGCGGCTGACGCTCACCGTGCTCAGCACCACCAGCAGCAGCACCGCAATCAGGTCCTCCACCACCAGCACCGCCGTCACCGTCGAGGTGAACTTCTGCTGCTTCAGCTTCAAGTCGTCGAAGCTCTTGATGATGATGCTTGTAGAGGAGATGGACAGCATGCAGCCGAGGAAGGTGCACTCCATCGACGAGAAACCCAGAATCTTGCCCACCGAACTGCCTATGAGGAACATGATGGCCAGCTCGGTCAGCGCCGTGATGGCACCCGTGGCACCCACCTTCTTCAGCTTCTTGATGCTGAACTCCAGACCCAGACCGAACATCAGGAACACAATGCCGATGTCGCTCCAGACGTGGATATTGGCGGCATCGGTGATGGCCGGGAACCAGGGGAAGTAGGGGCCGATGAAGAATCCCGCCAGGATATATCCAAGCACCAACGGCTGTTTCAACCATTTAAACACCACGGTAATGACACCGGCGGCCACCAGTATGACGGCCAAATCCATGAATATCGCAGGCAGACTTTCCATCTTCTCAGGGTAGGTTTTTATGTTAGCAAAAGCACCCTTGCTAACGCAAAAAAAGGCCTTTTATTGTGCACTTTGGGCAAAGATATCCGAAAAAGCTGATTCCCAGCCTTCCACAGCCATATCATCTCCTACCGTGGTAGGAGTTGGTAAGGACTTGGTAAGGACTTGGTAAGGGGATGGTAAGGCCTTTTTGCCAAGCGGAACCGTCGGCGCAGGGACGCGCCGGCCCGCGGCATGGCAAAAAGCAGGCATCCGGAAGAATTTTTTATTTATATTAAAAATTATTCGTATATTTGCAAGTTTAATGTGAAAGAGTATGCAGTTTAAAGATATTGTCGGACAGAAAGATATCATCAATCGGCTGACGTCGGTAATCGACAGCGGCCGCGTGAGCCACGCCCAACTCATCCTCGGCAGCGAGCCTGACGGCAGCCTGCAGATGGCCTGGGCGTATATGCAGTACCTCTGCTGCGAGCACCGCGTGCACCACAGCGAAGGGCCGCTCCGCGCCGACTCGTGCGGCGAGTGCCCCAGCTGCAAGAAGATTGCCTCGCTGATGCACCCCGACCTGCATTTCATCTTCCCCAATCCTCCCAACGGCTCCGACAGCGTCAGCGCCAACGACTACATGAAGGAATTCTTCGACTTCATGCTCAACACCAAAGCCCTCGGCACCCTCAACGACTTCAACGACAGCCTCTCGGGCGACGTGAAGACCTCCATCATCCGCGAGCGCGACGCCGCCAACCTTGTGGAGGTGCTCAACATGAAACCCTACGAGGGCGGATGGCGCATGGTGGTGGTGTGGAAGCCGTCGCGCATGAAACGCGAGGCCGCCAACGAGCTGCTGAAAACCCTCGAAGAGCCTCTGCCCCAGACGCTCATCCTGATGGTGGACGACAGCGACGAACAGCTGCTGCCCACCATCAAGAGCCGTGTGCAGACCCTGCGCTTGAAAGGCGCGGGAACGGAGAAAGTGGAGTCCAACGCCGAATTCGCCGCCATGCTGGTGGGATGGCTCCGCATGCTCTTCAAACTGAAGATGAAAGAACTGTCGGGCCAGGTGGACAAGATGGCCGCCCTCAACCGCGAGCAGCAGAAGCAGTTCCTGCTCTATGCCCAGTCGGTGATGCGCGGATGCTTCCTCAACACCGCCGCGGGCGTCGAGGTGCACCTCGGCTCCGGCGACGAGAAGTTCGACGCACAGTTCCCGAAAATGATCACCGTCAACAACATAGCGCTCATCGAGGAAGCCCTCGACGATGCCGTCTTCGCCATCGAGCGCAATGCCTACGCCAAGATAGCCTTGATGGAACTCTCGTTCCGCATGAGCAAAGCCCTGAAGAAAAGATAACGAAAGGAAAAACAATGGAAAAAAAAGATAATCAAGACACTATTCCCGAAAAGAACATCCCGGAGCAGCCCGTAGACAACCAGCTGCCCGCCGACATCGTGATAGACGACGAGGAGACCGTGGCCACGGCAGAAGACGTGGCCAACTTCATGAAAGACCGCCGCAAGGCCCAGCAAGAGAAGAAAAACATCGAACGCGAGAACCCCGAGGTGGAGGAATACCACAGCGAGGAGAGCCAGCTGGACCCCTACATGGACCCCGACCCGGACATTCCGTGGGTGAAATACGAAGAGCCTGTCTTCCTCAGCCGTGGCTGCAACCACAAGCCCGAATGCTACAAGCCCGTCTGCAGCTGTGAGCGCCAGAGCTGCTCGAAGGTGACGTCGACCAACTGGATGGCCGGCATCCGCCAGCCTACCGACCGGCCCTTCGACTGCGTCGAGGTGCGCTTCAAGAACAACCACAAGGACTTCTACCGTCTGCCCGACGGCCTGGAGGTCACCGAGGGCGACATTGTGGCCGTCGAAGGCCAGCCCGGCCACGACGTGGGCATCGTCAGCCTCACCGGCGAACTCTGCCGCCTGCAGATGCGCAAACACCGCATCAACCCCGAAAGCGAGAGCATCCGCAAGCTCTTCCGCCGCGCCAAGGAAGCCGACATCGACCGCTGGGCCGACACCCTCAAGGAGGAACGCGCCGCCCTGCTGCGCACCCGCCGCATCGTGGCCGACCTTGGATTGGACATGAAGGTGAACGACGTGGAGTTCCAAGGCGACCACTCCAAAGCCATCTTCTACTACACCGCCGACGAGCGCGTGGACTTCCGCGTGCTTATCAAAGTGCTGGCCGAAGAGTTCCGCGTGCGCATCGAGATGAAGCAAATCGGCGTGCGCCAGGAAGCCGGCAAGGTGGGAGGCATAGGCACCTGCGGCCGCGAGCTCTGCTGCTCCACATGGCTCACCACCTTCAAGAGCGTCACCACCTCCTCCGCCAAGACCCAGCAGATACTGCCCAACCCGCAGAAACTCGCCGGCCAGTGCG
>DGTB01000071.1:10382-19928 GCA_002394185.1 Bacteroidales bacterium UBA4347
AACTCGCCGGCCAGTGCGGCAAACTAAAGTGCTGCCTCAACTTCGAATACGAGGTCTACGCCGACGCCCTCAAGAAGTTCCCGCCCGCCAACCAGGCCATCCGCTTCAAGAAAGGCCTGGCACTCTACAAGAAGACCGACGTCTTCCGCGGCATCATGTGGTATGCCTACGAAGGCGAGAACGACCTCTTCGCCGTCAAGGCCGAGGACGTGAAGGCCATCATCGAGATGAACCGCCGTCAGGAATATCCGGAGAAGCTGGAGGACTACCAGGTGGAACTTATGTCCACCTCGGCCCTGGCCCAGGAAAGCACCAACGAAGAGGTGGAGCGCGAGATACAGCGCCTTGCCGAGGGTGGCAACGGCGTCGTTGGCGAGGAGCAACCGCGCGAACGCGACCGCCAGCCCGAACGCCGCGACCGCAACGACCGCAACCGCAATGGCCGCAACGACCGCCAGGGTGGCGACCGTCGCGAACGTCAACCCCGCGAGGGACAGGAACGCCGCGAACGTCCCGCCAAGGAGCCTCGCCCCGAAGGCCAACAGCAACACCGCAACAACAAACCCCGCAACAACAACGACCAACCCCGCCGCAGCAGTGGCAACGGCCGCGACCGTCGCGGATAAGACCCTTAGATATGAAGAAATACCTTGCCCTACTGCTCCTGTCCATGACCTTGTGCCTCGCCGCCTGCGACGGCACGGTCTACTATGCCGAATATGAGGACGTGGACGAAAAAGGCTGGCTGCCTGCCGACAGCACAGTCTTCGACGTCGACGTGAAGGACACCAACCTCATCTTCAACTTCCTCGTCGAAGTGCGCAACACCGTCAACTACCCCTACAGCAACACCTTCCTCTTCATCAACACCACCTTCCCCGACGGCAGCATGGCCCGCGACACCATGGAATACCCCCTGGCCGACCCCTCGGGCCAGTGGTACGGCAAACGCTCCGGACGCTATGTCGACACACGCTACTTTTTCCGCCGCAACGTGCGCTTCCCCATGCAGGGCAACTACCATTTCGCCATCACCAACGGCATGCGCGACAGTGCCATCGTGGGCCTCTCCCACATCGGCCTGCGCATTGAATACAGCAAAATGAATTAGCCTATGAATAAAAGTGCATCCCAAAAGGGCAACCGTCCCAAATACATCAAATACATGTGGTGGGCCTTTGGAGGCCTGTGGGCCATCGTGTTCCTATTCTTCTTCTTCCTGTCCATCGGCTGGATAGGCGACATGCCCCAGTTCGAGGACATCGAGAATCCCCACAGCCTGCAGGCCACCGAGGTCATCAGCGACGACGGCGAGGTGCTGGGCTATATCGGTTTCGAAAACCGTTCCAACGTCACCTACGACCAACTCTCGCCCAACCTGATCAATGCCCTCATCGCCACCGAAGACGTGCGTTTCTACAGCCATTCCGGCATCGATGCCCGCAGCCTCTTCCGTGTACTCTTCAAGACCGTCCTCGGACGCCACGGCTCCTCCGGCGGCGGCTCCACCATCACCCAGCAGCTGGCCAAGAACCTCTACAAGATGCGCGAGACCAACGCCCGACGCGGCACTGTATTCTCCAAGCTCAGCGAGTGGGTGGTGGCCGTCAAATTGGAGCACAACTACTCCAAACAGGAGATTCTCACCATGTACCTCAACACGGTGGACTTCGGCAGCAACGCCCTCGGCATCAAGACCGCCTCGAAGACCTTCTTCGACAAGACCCCGGCCGAACTTGACGTCGACGAGGCCGCCGTATTGGTAGGCCTTCTCAAGGCCCCCACAGCCTACAGCCCCGTGCTGCACCCCGACCACTCCCTCGAGCGCCGCAACGTTGTCCTCGCACAGATGAACAACTACGGCTACCTCAGCGACGACAGCCTGGCCATCTACAAGGAAAAACCCATCGACATGTCGCGCTACACTCCTCAGACCCACAACGACGGCCTGGCGCCCTACCTGCGCGAATACCTCCGTGCCTACATGAAGGACTGGTGCAAGCATCATCGCAAACCCAACGGCGACTACTACGATGTCCACAAGGACGGCCTGAAGATCTACACCACCATCGACTCCCGCATGCAGCGCTATGCCGAACAGGCCGTGCGCGAACACTTCAGCAAGGAGATACAGCCCGCCTTCGAGCGCGAACTCAAAGCCCGCAAGGGCAATCCCTTCTGCGATATCTCCACCGATCAGCAGGAGAAGTTCCTCACGCAAGCCATGAAGAACAGCGACCGCTACCGCAGCCTCAAAGCCGCCGGCCTCAGCCAGAAGGAAATCCGCGAAGCCTTCAACGAGAAGGTCAAAATGCGCGTCTTCTCCTGGAAGGGCACCAAGGACACCACCATGTCGCCCTGGGATTCGCTCATCTACTGCAAGAAATTCCTCAATGCCGGCCTGATGTCCGTCGAACCCGGCACCGGCTACGTCCGCGCCTATGTCGGCGGCATCAACTACCGCTTCTTCAAATACGACAACGTGCAGAGCCACCGCCAAGTGGGTTCCACCTTCAAGCCCTTCGTCTACACTATGGCTCTCCAGGACCTCGGCATGTATCCCTGCACCGAGGTGCCCAACTCGGAGGTCTGCTTCGAGGTATGGGGCCAGCCCGACTGGTGCCCCGGCAACTCGAGCCATGAGCGCGAAGGCGAGATGGTGACCCTCAAATGGGCTCTCGCCCACTCCATCAACTGGGTTTCGGCCTACTTGATGAAACAGGGCTCGCCGGAGCAGGTGGTCGACATAGCGCGCAAGATGGGCGTACGCAGCCCCATCGACGCCGTGCCCGCCATCTGTGTCGGTACACCGGAAATCTCCGTTGCCGAAATGGCCGGCGCCATGGCCACCTTCGCCAACAAGGGCGAATACGTCGAGCCCATCTTCATTACCCGCATTGAGGACAGCAAGGGCATGGTGCTCGAGCGCTTCACTGCCCGCCGCAGCGAGGCCCTCAGCGAGGCCACAGCCTACATGATGCTCGAACTGATGAAGGGCGTGGTGCAGAGCGGCACCGGCGTACGCCTCAACTACAAGTACCACCTCAACCAGTACTCCACCGCCATCGCGGGCAAGACAGGCACCACGCAGAACAACTCCGACTGCTGGTTTGTCGGCATCACGCCCAAACTGGCCACGGCGGTATGGACCGGCGGCGAGCTGCGTTCCATCCACTTCCGCAACATGACCTACGGCCAGGGCGCCGCCATGGCACTCCCCATCTTCGGCCTCTACATGGAGAAGATATACAAGGACCCCAACATCAAGTTCTACCGCGGCGACTTCGAGCGCCCCAATATCCCCATCGAACTCGACTGTGCCAACTTCCAGCAGGAAATCCAGAACGAGGCCGTGGACTACGAGTGGGACTTTTGACAATTATGAGTTATGAGTGAAGAGTTAAGAGTTAATTTGCTGGGGCAAACGCTGGAACAGCTGCAGACGCTGTGCGCCGACCTCGGATTTCCCCGCTTTACGGCCAAACAGCTCTGCGACTGGCTGTACAAGAAACGCACCGACAGCATCGACGCCATGACCAACCTCTCGCTGGCCCAGCGCGCCCGCCTCGCCGAAGTGGCCTACATCGGCCGCGACTTTCCCGTCAACTGCCAGGTGTCCCGCGACGGCACAAAGAAGTATTTGTTCCGTGTGTCGACGCTCGCATCGCTAGCCCACGTTGAGACCGTCTTCATCCCCGACGACGACCGTGCCACCCTCTGCATCTCATGCCAGGTGGGATGCAAGATGGGCTGCCGCTTCTGCGTCACCGGCCAGCAGGGATTCCACGGCTCGCTGTCGGCGGGCGACATCCTCAACCAGCTCTTCTCCATCCCCGAGTTCGAGCAGCTCACCAACGTGGTCTTCATGGGCATGGGCGAACCCATGGACAACCTCGACGCCGTCCTGGACGTCTGCCGTGTGCTCACCTCCGACTGGGGCCTTGGCTGGAGCCCCAAGCGCATCACCGTCTCCTCCGTGGGTATCATCCCCGGCCTGAAACGCTTCCTCGACGAGAGCCAGTGCCACCTTGCCATCAGCCTCCACAACCCCGTGCCGCAGGAGCGCCTGTCCATCATGCCTGTGCAGAAGGCCTTCCCCCTGAACGAGGTCCTCGCCCTGCTGCGCCACTACGACTGGAGCGGCCAGCGGCGCCTCTCGTTCGAGTACACCATGTTCCGCGGCCTGAACGACGACCTGGCCCACGCCACGCGCCTCGTCGAGACCCTCCGTGGCCTGGACTGCCGCGTCAACCTCATCCGTTTCCACTCCTCGCCCGGCACCCCCTTCCAGACCTCCACGCCCGGCGCCATCCGCGCCTTCCAGGACTACCTGAACCGCAACGGCGTCGTCTGCACCCTCCGCGCCTCGCGCGGCGAGGACATCGATGCCGCCTGCGGACTCCTCGCCGGCCGCGAGGGTCGATAGTTCGCCCACATACACCGACCGCGAGGCACGCCCCCGATAGTCCACGGCGAAGAGCCACAGCTCCACAGCCTTGTCCTGCCAACAACGGGGCAACGCCATTTCCACCCTGCCCTTCTTGCGCCACACGCTGCCGCTCATAGCCGCCTCACCCAGCTGCGGACAATAGGCCGCGAGGTACACCTCGTCCTCGCCGTCGGCATATATGTCCTCGGCGCTCGGACGGAATGAGACCGCCAACACATTTCCCCCCGACCCCGTCTGTAGAGACGCGGCACGCTGCGTCTCAACAACAGGGTCGGCCACCGGCGCCAGCGGCCCCTCGGCCACCAGCACCTGCTCCCAGTCGGCACGCAAAATTCCCTCCTCGTCCAACCAGAACCACTGCTTGTTGCGCCTCACAAAAAGGTTGCACTCCGTCAGGTGCATCTCCAGAGCCGACGCCCGCAAGCCCGTGCGCAGAAAGCCCTTCAACCGCCCGGCTTCCTGCACCACACGCTTGAAGAGCTCGCGGTTAGACTGCTGCTTCTCCGTCTGCGGATTGCGCACCATGCGCGGCCGTGCCCTGAGGCACCATTTGCCGCGCCACTCATACCCGATAACCGTGCCCACCGTACCCCGATAGGCATCATTGATTCCATAACGTTGTTTTGCCATAACAGATAAAAAAAATTTAAAATTGAAAAATTACGTTTATATATATAAAATAAGGCCATTTTGTGGGAAGCACAAAATTTAACACTTTTTTAACACAATTTGTATCGTATTATAATAAAAACAGATTGATATACGACAAACAGCCCATTTCTACCCTCCCCGTCCGAAAACCCGTTTTCAACCCAATTTTCACCCTGCCATCCCCTACGATGGTAGGAGTTGGTAAGGAGTTGGTAAGGCCTTGGCAAGGCGATGGTAAGTGGATTATAGCCTATGGCTGCGCATCTTACGCCGCCGGGCAGGGGGTGGCGTCAGCGGTTGAGACGAAGGCGTCGCGCCAGAAGGATGGCGAGCCATCCAAGGGTGACCCCGAGGAAGTTGGCTACGAGGTCGTTGACATCGTAGCCGCGGTACGGGAGGAGATATTGCACCCCTTCGGTGAACAGGCCCGTGCCGACAGCGGCAAGCCAAGTCCACCATCCGCGATGCCGTCCGCGGAAGAGGTCCATCCAGAACAGGGTGCAGGGGATGAACACCGAGGCGTGGAGCAGGTGGTCCATGCGGAGGCCGAGGAGGTAGTTGTCCAGCGGGATGTCCACGCCGTTGAGCGGTGCCCACATGAGGATGGCCAGGCAGCCGAAATACCACGGGCGCAGTTGCCGACGCCCCTTGACGCCGAGCCAGCGCACGGCCAGGTGTTTAAGGACATGCTTCTTCTCCACCTTCACAAGGAGGCCGACAATGTCCTGCCGCGAGGCCTGCTCGCAGGTGGCGCAGTTGTCGCCGCGCATGGTGTAGCGCCCGTCAGCGACGGCCACCACACGGTGCAGCAGTGTACGCCCCTGGCAATGGAAAAGCACCACGTCGCCCACCACGGGGTCTGACTTGGGCGGTGCCAGGGTCAGCACATCGCCGCTGACGAGTGTGGGCTGCATGCTGGTGCCCTTGAGTTCGAGGCGCACCGTCTTGCCCTGCGACAGGCTCTCCTCGACGAGGCTGAAATAGAGCTCGTTGCTTATCGTCATGGCATCAACGTGTCGTGGCTCAGGTGCGCAGCGTCGGCATTGGGCAGGCAGCCCATGCGGTAGGCGGGCACATGTTGTAAGACATTGGAAATGAACTGTACCAGGAGGTCCATGCAGCGTTCGTCCCTGGCCAGCGCGGGCGGACACGAGGGCTGCAGGGCAGCAAAGGCCTCGACGGTGCCGAGGCGGCGGATGGTGTTCTCCGGTCGCTGCTCGAGGCGCAGCAGGCCGGCAATGGGATAGCTCTCGGCGAGGTAGCAGTGGGTCTTGCCGCTCCACGGCGAACCGTAGACACGCACCTCGCCGTCGCAGTGGCGCACAATGGGGCTGTCGTCGTTCAGCAAGTGCGTGCCGGCGACATTCTCCAGCCAGAGCCGCGTATGGGTGCTCTTGCCGGTGCCGCTCTCGCCCAGGCACATCACGGCGCGGCCATTGCATACCACTACCGACGAGTGCACAGGCACAGCCCCCAGGGGCAACCCTGCCATGGCCACGGCTGTCCACAGGGCGAAACGCAGAACCGAGGGGTTGGGCATGGGGCTGAGGTCGACGCGGCGGGGCTGGCGGAGGTCGTAGCGCAGCAAGCCCTGGTGGCCGAAAGCATAATAGTAGGTGCCCTCGGCGTCGATGCCGAAACGGGCCTGGATGGTGCCGTCGGCAATGTCGAACTGGTGCAGCAGGCGGCAGCGGGGAAGACCGAGGGGTTGGTCGAGGGCCACAAGGAGGTCGGCGTCGCCCTCAGGGGCAACGAAGACGCCCATGCCCGGCAGGGCCATGGCACACCGCAGGGTGTCGGCGCCCGCAAGGCTTATGCCCAGACCAGCTATCTCTACCCGCACTTCGGCCATATCACACCAGGAGGTTGTTTTTCCTCATGTCGGCCAGAACGGTCTCGGCGTCGCGCCGGGCCACGTCGGGCGATACCTCGTATTCGTCAGTGAGGACACGCACGGCATCCTCCAGCTCGAAGTCGCGTCCCTGCAGGGCATTGAATATCAAGAGCGCGCTGTCGTTGAGGGCTATAACGCGCGTCATGTCGGTCTGCACGGCACCGGGCATCACCACGATGTGTTCGCCGACCATGTCGCGAATCTTGATGTTGGGGTTGATTTTCATCGTTATGGCGGTATTACTTGATGGTCTCGAGGGCGGCGCGGACACTCTTGGCCACAGCCATGGAGGTGAAGGTGGCGCCGCTGACGGCGTCGACCTCCTTTTTGAGGGCTTTTTTCACCGTGAGGCCGTTCCAGTTCTTGTAGAATCCGGCATCCTCCACACGCTTGGCAAACCCGGGGGTCTCCTGGTTCTGGAGCAGGTAGACGCCGAGGATAACTTTCTTGGTGCTAAGGGCGATCATCACGGGAGTCTCGCCGGCATAGCCTTTGATGCCGTCGGAGGCAGGCTTGGAATAGAGGGCATAGCCGAGGAGATTCTTGTTGGAGTCATAGACCTCGGTCATTTTCTTGCCCTTCTGCACGCTCTTTACGGTGGGGAAGGCCTTGACGACGGCCATGTCGATGCCGTCGGCGTTGACCTGGGGCTGCTGAGACTGCTGGGCATGCCGGCCGTGATGCTTGCCATGGTTGGGGCAGTTGCCGCAGGCGTGGCCATGACCGCCGTGGTGGTGGCCACGCTGCTGCTGCTCGGTGCGAGCGGTGTCTTTCTTGACGGGCTGCTGCGCAAAAGCGCTGCCGGTTGCAAAGAGGGCCACGATGGCCAAAGCAATGATTTTCTTCATAGTAGAATTGTTCTATTATTACGTTCTAAAGTGCAAATATACGATTTTTTTTTCATTCTACCTGCTCCACAGGCTGTCCGCCGGGAGCTCGGGGCGGCGGTTGTGGTAGAAGCGGTGCTCGAAGATATTGGCGCCGCCGGAGAGGGCGCAGGAATCGAGGCGGGTGCGGGTATTGGTGCTGAAGCGTTGCAGGGCCTGCAGCAGGTCGCCCGATACCTGGTAGCTGTCGGGATATTCCACGGCATCGGTGGAGGGGACTATGTAGTACTGGTAGAGGCCGTCGAAGGTGCCGCGGTGAACCCAGTAGGGCATATAGCGGCAACCCACGACACGGGTGTCGAAGAAGTTTTTCTGCAGGTCGAGTTCGATCATGATGCCGCCGTCGCAGTTCACATCGCGCTGGTTGCTGACGAGATTGCCCATGGAATAGACCACGATTTCGGGGTAGCGGTCGTTGTGGAGATTGGCGTCGAGGGTGAAGTTCTGCACCACGTGGGGGTGGCCGCCGATGACGGCGTCGCAGCCACGCTCCAGCAGCCAGCGGGCCGTCTGTTCCTGCTCGGCGTTGGCCTTGAGGGCGTACTCGATGCCCCAGTGGATGAGGGTGATGACGAAGTCGGCGCCCTTCTCTTTGGCCACGCGGAGGTCGCGGGCCATCTCGAGGGTGTCGATGAAGTTGACGACGTTGGGCTGCTGCACCTCGATGCCGTTGGTGCCGTAGGTGTAGCAGAGCAGGGCCAGGCGGACGCCGTTGCGTTCCACCATGAGGGGGTGTTCGAGGTCGTGCTGCTCACGGTCGCGATAGGTGCCGAGATGCGGAATGCCGAGGGTGTCGAGGACACGGAGCGTGCGTTCCAGGCCCTCTTTTCCGCGGTCCATACAGTGGTTGTTGGCAGTGGTCATGATGTCGAAGCCGGCATTCTTGGCCGCCAAGGCCAGCTCGCGAGGCGACGAAAACTGGGGGTAGCCCGTGTAGGGAGGTCCGGCAAGGGTTACCTCGAGGTTGACAATGGCCAGGTCGGCACTCTTGATGTAGTCCTCCACGAAGCGGAAACAGGGCGTGTAGTCATAGCTACTGTCGGCGGTGCGGGCGGCCTTGTGCTGAGGGCCGTGGCCCATGAGGTCGCCGGCGAAGATGACCTTGAGGCTCTGCGCCTGCGCCATGGTGACGGAGGCAAGGCAGAGCAGGAGCAGCATGGCGTGGGCCTTGTAGGTGTTACGCATGATTTAGATTAGAGCTGTTGCACGGGGAAGGTGAAGTAGGTGTCGGGGAAGGGCTCGTCGCGGAGGGTGAAATGCCACCACTCGCTGTCGAGGGCTTTGAAACCGTGGCTGAGCATGGCACGGCGGAGAATCATGCGGTTGGCGAACTGCTCGGCGGTGATGCTGCGGCCGGTGGGGCTGGCGCTGTTGTCACCAGTGTACTCGCCCGTCTCGGGGTTGCCGCAGAAGTCGGGGTGACTCTCGGGTCCGAACCAGTCGAAGGTGCCGCCCATGTCTAGTTCCTTCTCGGTCTGCATGTCGAAGAGGGTGAGGTCGACGGTGGAGCCGCGCGTGTGGCCACTCTTCTCGTAGATGTATTCCTGTTCGAAGAGGACGCTTTTGTCGAGGTCGGGATAGAAATAGGGCTTCATCTCAGTGGCCTGCAGGTCGGCTGCCCAGCGCACGAAGTGGTCGACGGCTTTCTGCGGACGGTAGGCATC
>DGTB01000052.1 GCA_002394185.1 Bacteroidales bacterium UBA4347
AAATATACAACTTTTTCCGTTAAAAACATGCATTTTCACCAACTTTTTTTCACATTGGTTAAAAATATCACAATTTTCCGGCCTTTGAGGCCAAGAAATAGTCGAAAACCGTAATCGCAGCCATCGCTTCGACGATGGGAACAGCCCTGGGAAGCACACATGGGTCGTGGCGACCATGTGCTTTCAGGGTCACGGGATTGCCCTCGAGGTCGACAGTCTGCTGCTCTTGCATGATGGTGGCCACAGGCTTGAAGGCAACGCGGAAATAGATGTCCTCGCCATTGCTGATGCCACCTTGAATGCCTCCGCTATGGTTGGTCTGAGTGGTGATGCGCGACGCAGAACTGACAAACACGTCGTTTTGCTCGCTACCACGGGCCGTCACGCCATCGAAACCGCTGCCATACTCGAAGCCTTTCACGGCATTGATGCTCAGCATGGCCCCGCCCAGTGCGGCATGCAGTTTGCCAAACTCAGGCTCGCCGATGCCGGGAGGACAGCCTTTGATGACACAGGTGACGATGCCTCCGATGGTGTCGCCCTGTGCTTTCACCTCGGCAATGAGGCGCTCCATGGCCTGCGCCTTCTCCATGTCGGGACAGCGCACCACATTGGTCTCGGTCTTGCTGAGGTCGTAGAGCCGGTAGTCGCGCTCCAAGGCGATGTCGCCCACCTGCGATGTGTAAGCCTGTATGGTGATGCCCAATGGACGGAGGGCCAACTTGGCCAGTGCGCCGGCCACACAGCGGCTAATGGTGATGCGGGCCGACGAGCGTCCTCCTCCTCGATGGTCGCGAATGCCGTATTTGGTGGCATAGGTATAGTCGGCATGCGAGGGACGATAGAGACAGCGCAGCGACTCATAGTCTTGCGAATGGTGGTTTTTGTTACGCACGATGAAGCCGATGGGACAGCCCGTCGACTTTCCCTCGAACACGCCGCTGAGCAATTCCACCCGGTCGGCCTCATCGCGGCCGGTGGTGATATGACTCTGTCCCGGGCGCCGCCGGTCGAGCTCATGCTGTATGAAATCGATATCGATATCTATGCCTGGCGGCATGCCGTCGACCACACCTCCCACAGCCTCGCCATGGCTTTCGCCAAAGGTGGTCAGCGTAAATATATGTCCAAAAGTGTTTCGCATCTTCCTCAGTCACTATTCGCTGATTCCCCTCTTAATGACAATGTCCGCAGCCGTCACCGCAACCATCGCCGCAGTCGTCACCACAGTCGTGGCAGCCACAACCGCAGCCACCGCCGCTCATGTGGTTGAGCAGGCTCTGAATCTCGTCGTTGGTGGCCTCACGGTTCTCCACCACATGGCCTTTGAAGTTCAGGTCTTTGCCAGCCAGCGGGTGGTTGAGGTCGATTTTCACATGGTCGTCGGCAATCTCGAGCACCTTGCCATAGAAGCGCTGGCCCTCTTCGTTCTGCAGGGGCAGCACAGCACCCGTGAACACATTCTCATGATCGAAGTGGCCGTTGATGGTAAAGATCTCGCGCTCCAGGTCTACCACGCGCTCAGCGTCGTAGTCGCCATAAGCCTGACTCTTGGTGAGGGTAAAGTCGAACTCTCCACCCTGCTCCAGTCCTTCTATCTGTTTCTCGAAATCCTCGAGGGCGAAGCCAAATCCGGTGATGAACAGGAACGGCTGCTCTTCGGTAGCCTCTTCCACTAATTCTGATTTGCCGTTCTCAAGGGTGTACAGCTGATAAGCCACGGCAATGTACTTGTTTGTTTTTTGTTCCATTTCCTATTTTATATTTTGCGTGTGCAAAAATAATAAATAATCTTGATAATAGCATACAAAACGTTACTTTTTCCTCTTTTTTGTTAATTTTCTGAATGTTGCTGTTTATTTTGATGTACGTCAAGATTTGGGGCTGTTTGCGCAAACAGTGGCTAAAAAATACTTGCCGGAACGAAAAAACGCCTTACCTTTGCACCGTCGAAAAGACAAAAACACAAGTAAAAGTTTTCAGGATAACGGGCAAAAAGAACACAGCCCAATGTAGAATTAAAAAAGAAAGGTAAAAGAGATGAAGAAAATGATTTTAGTAGTTGTAGCATTGCTCAGCATGACCGCAACATTCGCAGAAGACAATAAGGCTAACAACGCCCAACTGTTTGACATGAGCGTCAATTACAACAAGCTCGGCGAAGCACTCAATCTCAACAACGACCAGCTGGAGTCACTCCAGGATGTACACAAGGCTTTCTGTGCCGAAATGCTCAATGCGGCCTACGCCGACAAGGACGAGCAGAAGGTGATGATGGACAATGCCATCAAGAAGGACCTGAAATACATGCGTTACATCCTTGACAAGAAGCAGTACCGCAAGTATCTGATGCTGCTCAACGTGACGCTGAACAACCGTGGTCTGAACAAGTAAACAGAGAGAGATATTTCATACTGCAGAGGCTGCATCCCTGTCTTTTTCAGGGTTGCGGCCTTTTTTCTTTCTGCTAATCCTTGGCAGCCTCGTTTTTTTTTATTTATTTTGCAGCGTGAAGCGTTTGTTGCTATTCTTATGCACGACCGCTGTGCTGCTGTCAGCCAGCGCCCAACGTGCCGACTTCCGGAAGATGTCGGCCCTGGTGCGTAGTGCCGTCATCGAACAAAGCAGCAGTCGTTTGCACAAGGTAAAGCCAAAGGCTACGCCTCGGTTGTGCGCCTTTGTACGCATCAACGGCGATGCCGAAGCCGTGCTCAGCCGGAACGACTGCCGCAAACTGGCCCAGTGGGGCGACATTTGTGTGGCCGACATACCGCTCACCAACCTTGCTGCACTGTCGGAAGAGCCAGCAGTTGTGCGCATCGAGGCACAAGAGAGCCGGCGGCCCACACTCGACACGACGGCCGTGCTGATGAATGTGGCGCCCGTATGGGAAGGCAGGCAACTGCCCCAGGCATTCACCGGCCGTGGCGTGGTGGTGGGCGTGCAGGATGTGGGATTCGACCTGACGCATCCCACCTTTTATAATAATAGTCTGACCGACTATCGCATCAAGCGCTTCTGGGACCAGCTGTCGACCGACACGCTGACGAGCAGCCTCTATGTGGGCGCCGACTACCAGAACGAAGCCGATATCCTGGGCTATGCCCACTCGCGCGATGCCTCCATCATCAGCCATGGCACCCATACCGCCGGTATCGCCGCCGGTTCGGGCTACGACACTCCCTACCGGGGCATGGCATGGGAAAGCGACCTCTGCCTGGTCAGCAATGTTGTGACCACCGACACGGTGCTTATCGACAAGCAGAATTATTATAAGTACACGTCGGCTACCGACGCACTGGGATTCCAATACATCTTCGACTATGCCGCCAGCGTGGGCAAGCCTTGTGTCGTCTCGTTCAGCGAGGGCTCACACCAGTGTTTCTGGCACGAGGACCAGCTGCTGCACGAGGCCATCGCCCGCATGACGGGGCAGGGCCGCATCTTTGTCAGTTCGGCGGGCAACGAGGGACACCTGAAGACGTATGTTGACAAACCTACGGGGATAGACTCGCGCGGCACATTCCTTGAGAACAGCGGCAACAGTGTGTTTGTCAACCTGCGCTCCGACGCCCCGTTCACCATCCGCGCAACAGCCTACGAGGACGGGCAGCCCTTTGTGCACGAGATCCCGACGGCTGACGTCTGCCAGCAAACCGACTCGATGCTTGTCGACACCGTCAAACTGGGCTCACACAACTATAGCTTCACCGTGGTTGCCTATCCCACATTCTACGACCAGCAAATCACAGCCTACGAACTGTATATAACGACCGACGACAGCCGTTTCGGCACCACCTGCCCCGTTTCGGTGGAGATG
>DGTB01000207.1 GCA_002394185.1 Bacteroidales bacterium UBA4347
GGGAGCCGACCATGAAGCCGGCGCCGACCTGGAAGCCCAGGTCGCGGAGGTCGTGCAGACATTGCATACGGTGGTCGAAGCTCATTTCGGAGGGGTGGAGGAGCGCATAGTGGTGTGGATCGGCGGTTTCGTGGCGCAGCAGGTAGCGGTCAGCGCCGGCCTCGCGGAGGCGTCGGAAGCTGTCGCGGCTCCGTTCACCGAGCGAGAGGGTGACGGCGCAGTCGGGATGCTGGTGTTTGATGTCGGCGATGAGCTTGCACAGCACGTCGTCGGTGAACCAGGCGTCCTCGCCGCCTTGGAGGACGAAGGTGCGGAACCCGAGGCGGCTGCCGATGTCGCAGCATTGGAGGATCTGTTCGGGGGAGAGGCGGTAGCGCCTCACTTTGGCCGACCGGCTTATGCCGCAGTAGAAACAGTTGTTGCGACAATGGTTGGAAATCTCTATGAGGCCGCGCATGAAGATGTTGCGGCCATAGATGGAGTCTCGTACACGGCAGGCCTCCACGAAGAGGTCGTCGATGGCCACGGGATCGCTGGTGGTCAGCAGGTGGCGGATGCTATTTGATGATAAATTCATAGACGGAGTCGCGTTCGTGGTCCTTGTAGACGGGCAGAATTTTGATGTGTGTGCCGCGATGGAGGTTGATGGGGCCGAGGTAGACCTGAGAGTTGCGCGTGGGCGTAGAACCGTCGGTGGTGTAGAAGATGTAGGTGGAGGGTACTTCGGTTTCGATGGCGATGTTGGTGGTGTGGTCGTCGACGCGGGTGGCACGGAAGAGGGGGGTGAAGGAGCCTTCGCAATAGGTGTATCCGTGGTTGTCGAGCCGCTGTTTGTGGAGTTCCACTTTTTTGCGGAAGCGGTTCCAGTCTTTGTTGTTGCGAGGGGACCAGAGGTCTTCGCTGATGGCCAGCAGGCGCGGCAGGAGCATGTATTCTGCTGCCGAGGAGGAGGCTATGTTGTCGGTCCATAGGGTCGATAGGCCGCCGAGGATGCTCTGGACAACATATTTGTTGGTGCCTTGGGGTGCCGGGTCGAACTGGTAGGCTTTGGCCAGTGTGAGGAGGCCGTCGGAGGCTTGAGGCTGGTAGCGGGGGTTGGATTGGTAGCGGTCGAGTTGGCAGAATTCGTCGGGGCAGACAATGACGTGGTTGCCGAGCCGGGCGGCTCGGTGAGCGGAGGCTAAGGACTGGCGTGCAAGTATGTACCGCCCATCGTCGGGGGTGGAGTAGGCCGTGGACAGGGAGTCGTCCCAACGGAAGGAGGAGTCGAGCTGCTGGACGAGGATGGAAAGCGAGGCGGCATAGTCGGCGATGTCGGCCAGCTCGGCGTCGGAGTAGCGGTGGTCGCTGAGGTTGAGGTCGGCGGTGGAGTCGGTCAGGCTGTCGGGAGAGAAGGTGATGCTGTCGGGCAGTTGAAGGAGGAGTCGGTTGAGTTTATAGGTGGCCATGAGGTCGAGGTATTTCTTGATGAATTTGACGCTGAAGCGTTGGCGGTCGGCCTGAAGGTGGGCGCCGCGCCAGGCAAAACGTGGGTAGTCGAGGATGGTGCATTCGGGCAGGATGATGGAGCGATAAATGTGCTCCTCGATGTCGGCAGGCATCATCTGGGAGAATGTCTGGTAGGCGTAGAAGAGTCCTGTTTCGGTGTTGGCCGAGAGGCGGATGCCGGTCTGGCGCACCTCTATCAGGTAGCCTTCGTCGCCCAGTTCGGGGTTGATGGTGTCGTTAATGATCAGGTCAATGTCGCTTTCCTCCGATCGGGCTACCAGCGAGGGTCGCAGGTGTGAGTGGCGGAGGGAGTTCATGATGTATTTGGCTGTCGGCGAGTTCTGCCCCAAGCCGGAGGTGGCGATGGCGACGGTGCGGTCCAAGGTGTAGGAGCCGTCCTTCTTCACCATGAAGACCGGTTCGGGGACGATGTCGAACTCGGTGACGGTCACTGTGCGGCCGCAGCTGTAGAAACCAGCCATGCACATGAGTGCGAAGAATGCGATGAGATACTTTTTCATACATGGAATAACGGCGGATGGTTTTTTTTATTATGGATTGTGTACAATATTTTTCGCGAGGTATCGTTATTGGTGCATGTCGTCATTGAAGAAACTACTCTCCGACTCGGTCGTCTACGGACTGAGCAGCATTGTTGGCAGATTCCTTAACTATCTGCTTGTCCCTGTGTATACCTATCACATCTCTGCCGCATCGGGCGGATATGGTGTGGTGACCAATATCTACGCCTACACAGCGCTGCTGCTGGTGATACTTACCTTCGGCATGGAGACGACGTTCTTTTACTACTCCAACCGTGAGGGTGTCGACCGTCGAAAGGTGTTCAGCACGGCGCTTGGAGCTGTGGGAACGGTGGCACTGGCCTTCGTGGCGTTGGTGATGGTGTTCATAGCACCGGTCAGCGCGGCTATGGGCTATGCCGACCATCCGGAGTATATCCGCATGATGGCATGTGTGGTGGCATTGGATGCTTTCCAGGCCATTCTTTTCGCACGTCTGCGACAAGAGGGAAAGGCATGGAAGTTCTTTGGATTGAAGACGGCTTTCATTGTGCTCAGCGTGTTGCTGACGCTGTTCGTGTTCCTTGTGGCCCCGCACTGGAGCCATCATTCGTGGATGAGCTGGTACAACGAAGCGGACCAAGTGGGCTACATCTTCGGAATCAACCTTGTCTGCACCGCTGTCGTTACTTTCGGCTTCTGGCGAGAACTCAAGGATTTCCATCTGTCGGCTTTCAATGTCGGGTTGCTCAAGCAAATGCTCAAATACGCCTGGCCTCTGCTGGTCTTCGGCATTGTGGGCATCTTCAACCAGGTGGCCGACAAGATTCTGTTGCCCAAGCTCCTGCCTGGCGAAGAGGGACGTGTCCAGTTGGGTATCTATGGCGCTTGTGTCAAGATAGCCATGCTGATGGCCCTTATCACCCAGGCTTTCCGCTATGCCT
>DGTB01000210.1 GCA_002394185.1 Bacteroidales bacterium UBA4347
ATATAAGAACAATATAAGATATGCCGAATTGGGGGCGAATCGGGTAGGTTTTTGGGGGGGAGAGGCGAGGGTGATTTGTGAGAGGCGAGATGGCTGTATGGAGAGGGGATGTGGCGTGGCGGAGGGAGGAGGGGAGATTTATTTTTGGTCATTCCAAAATTTTTTATTATTTTTGCATTTTAATTAAGGAATCAAAATATAGTATTATACACTGGTTGATATGTTTATGAAAAGGAAAAGTTTGTTAGTGATGGCTATCCTTGCGGTGTCGGCCACGGCGGCGCAGGGGCAGGGAATAATGGGGGGCCATGTGACGGGGCAGGTGCAGTTGGACGGCCAGATGAGCAGGGCGGACAGCACGATCGGGGCGCAGGATGTGCCGGAGAGGCTGCTGATGAACGCACGCGCGGACATTATGTACACGAACGGCGATTTCAGCGCGGGGTTGAGGTTCGAGATGTACCAGAATCCGCTGCTGGGATTCGACGCGGAGTACAAGGGCCAGGGCATAGCGAACTATTTTGTGTCGTACAACGGTAAGCGGCTGAGTGTGACGGCGGGAAATTTCTACGAGCAGTTCGGCAACGGGTTGATACTGCGGACGTATGAGGACCGCAATCTTGGGTTGGACAATTCGCTTTTCGGGTTGGGAGTGCAGTTCCGGCCTGTGGAGGGGGTGACGCTGAAGGCGGTGGCGGGGAAGCAGCGGGTTTACTGGGGCTACGGCGAGGGTTTGGTGCGCGGAGTGGACGCGGAGGTGAACCTGGGGAGCATAGTGAAGGCGATGAGGGAGAGCAAGTTCCGGGCGACGGTGGGAGCGGGTTTTGTGAGCAAGTACGAGGAGGACGAGTCGATACCGTCGGCGGCGAATGCGGAGATGCGACTGAACCTGCCGCTGAATGTAGGGGCGGCGAGTGTGAGGGCCGACGTGGGCTACGGGAACTGGAGCCTGCAGGGGGAGTATGTGCGCAAGGGGCAGGATCCGAGCGCGGTGAACGGATATATATACCGTCCGGGGGAGGCGTTGCTGCTGGGGCTGACGTATTCACAAAGGGGCTTCAGCGCGAGCCTGCAGGCGAAGCGGATAGACAACATGGGCTTCAAGAGTGTGCGTTCGCGGAGTGGCGAGATGCTGTATATCAATTACCTGCCGGCGATTACGAAGAATCATACGTATGCTTTTCTGGCGATGTATCCCTATGCGACGCAGGTGAACGGGGAGCAGGGTTTGCAGGGGGATGTGATGTATAAGTTCAAGAAAGGGACTTTGCTGGGAGGCAAGTACGGGATGGATGTGCATGTGAACAGTGCGGTGGTAGTGGGGCTGGACACGACGGTGACAGGCGGAGCGGGCACGGAGGGCTACGAGACGAGTGGCGGCCTTGGGCAGACGCTGTACGGCGATGTGTCGGTGGAGGTGGCGAAGAAGCTGAGCAAGAGCGTGAAGGCCACGGTGACCTATGCCTACCAGGTGTTCAACCCGGTGGTGGAGAACGAGCCGGGGGGGCTGCACCACAACAATATCGTGGTGGCAGATGTGTCGTGGAAGGTGAACAAGAAGCATTCGCTGCGATTCGAGGCGGAATGGCTTGGGAGCGACAGTCACTACGATGCCGCCGACCCGGAGCACGGGGACCGTCGTGCGGGCGACTGGGTGATGGGGCTGGTGGAGTGGAATATCGGTTCGCACTGGTTTGTGTCGGCGAGCGACCAATACGCATATCACGACGGTACGGGCAACTATCCGAACGTTGCCGTTGGGTACACGAGCGGAGCGACACGCCTGCAGGTGGGCTACGGGAAGCAGAGGGAGGGTATGCTGTGCATCGGCGGGGTGTGCCGACTGGTGCCGGCGAGCAACGGGCTGACGTTCAGCCTGACGACGAGCTTTTAAGTGTTTAGTGTTAAAAGAAAAATGATTATGAAAAAGATATTTCTGGGAATAATAGGTTTGATGGTTTTAACGGGGCTGATGACGTCCTGCGACAAGATTGAGGAGGGGGAGTATACGGTGTATGACGGAGCTGTGGTGAGCTGGACGGCGGGGAGCCCGATAGCCGATGCGGTGCAGCGGGCCTACGTGGAGAAGTACACAGGGCCGCGGTGCAGCAACTGCCCGACGGCGGACGTGACGCTGGGTAACATCCACAACGAGGACGTGGTGGTGGTGAGCATCAACCACCCGAAGGGGCAGGGAGTGCCCTACCCCGGGGAGCCGGATATGCGCACGGATGGGGGTACGGCGTGGGACGAGTATTACGGCATCAACGCGATTCCGGCGGCGTATGTGAACCGCGACCGCGGGACGCAGTATCAGGGCGACATGGGCAATATTGTCGGGGCCATCAATGCGGTTCTGGGCGAGACGCCGACAGTGGCTGTGGAGGTGAGTGCCACCCACAGCACAAAGGTGGACATCACGGTGGACCTGCAGTTCCTGAAAGCATACGGCAGCCCTGTGACCCTGACGGCGGCCATCATCGAGGATTCGCTGGTGTACAAGCAGCTGCTGCCCGACAACAGTGTGGACGAGGCATACGTGCACAACCACATGCTGCGCAAGGTGATCACGGGATACTGGGGTCGGGACATCGAGGCCAAGGGCACCGAGGGCGAGGCCCTGCGGGGCACACTGAGTTTCACTCCCGCCGAGGACATCAACCTGGCGAACAGCCACATCGTGGTTTTTGTGAGCGACAAGTCGTCGCGCAAAGTGTTGAACTGCGCAAGCTGCAGAATCAGCGAGTAGTGTTTAGTGTTAAGTGATTAGTGTTTAGTTTTATGAACCGAAGGATTCTTGGACTGGCGTTGCCGAACATCATCACCAATATCACTGTGCCGTTGCTGGGCATGGTGGATACGGCGATTATGGGCCACCTGTCCGAGGAGGGGTTGGGGGCTATAGCCATCGGGGCGACGCTCTTCAACCTCATCTATTGGAACTTCGGTTTTCTGCGCATGGGCACCAGCGGCATCACGGCCCAGGCCTACGGCGCGAGGCGATGGGACGAGGCGGTGAAGACCCTCGTCCGCGCCTGCACCATTGCGCTGGGCATAGCGTTGGCGCTGATTGTGCTGCAGTGGCCCATAGGGCTGCTGGTGCCGGTCATCTTCGAAGGCAGCGACAAGGTGCTGGCGATGGCGCAGACCTACTTCCAGGTGCGCATCTGGGCCGCTCCGGCCACCCTGGGGCTCTATGCCATCAAGGGGTGGTTCATCGGCATGCAGGATTCCAAGACCCCCATGTGGATAGCCATTGCGCTGAACATTGTCAACATCGTCTTCTCCCTGCTCTTCGTCCTGGTGTTCCACTGGGACATTGCCGGCGTGGCGCTGGGCACAGTGGTGGCACAGTACTCCGGCTTGGCGATGGGCATCGTTTTCCTGCGGAGGAAGTGGAGAGCGGAGAGTGGAGAGTGGAAAGTGGAAAGTGGAAAGATGAAAATCATAAAGGATGCGCTGCGCTGGGACAAAATGAAGAGGTTCTTCAAGGTCAACGGTGACATCTTCCTGCGCACGGTGTGCCTTTCCGCGGTGTTCACCTTCATCACCGCCGCCGGCAGCCACATCAGCGACGAGGTGCTGGCGGTGAACAATCTGCTGATGCAGTTCTTCACCATCTTCAGCTACATCATGGACGGCTTCGCCTATGCCGGGGAGAGCCTGGTGGGTCGCTATATCGGTGCCCGCGAGGCCAAGAACCTGCACTCGGCGGTGCGGTTGCTCATCGTGTGGGGGCTGGCGCTGACGGTGGTCTTCACCGGAGCCTACGCCGTGGGCGGCGAGTGGTTCCTGGCCATCTTCACCGACCAGCAGGCGGTCATCGACGCCGCCGGCGACTACCTCTTCTGGGTGCTCATCGTTCCCGTGTGCGGCTTCGCGGCCTTCCTCTTCGACGGCATCTTCATCGGCGCCACCGCCAGCCGCAGCATGCGCAACGCCATGTTCGTGGCCACCGCCGCCTTCTTCGCCGTCTACTACGGCCTGAAAGCCCTCAACGCCCCCCTCGACACCCTCACCTGGAACAATATACTCTGGACAGCCTTCATGGTCTTCCTCACCCTGCGCGGCCTGCTGCAATGGATGAGGCTCCGGAAAGACGTCTACGGACAAGTGGAAACGAAAACCGTTGCAGCATGAAGAAAGCCATCCCGATAACGCTCCTCGTCCTGCTCCCCTTGTTGGCATGGGGACAGACCGTCAGTGTGACGATTGCGCACATGCCATCACCCCACTATACGATGTTTCGGATCGGCGAGGACCAAAAGGTCACCCGTCAACGGGGTTTCCACTTTCGAGTCGACGGGGAATGGCACGACACTATCAGTGACATCACCTCGCTTTCCCTGACCCACAGCCAGCATGAACATATTCTCCGCAGTGCCGCAGCCATCAAATCACTGCCCAAGGATTCCAGCATCGCCATCGACGGCAACTGGACCCAGTTCGAGTATCGCGAGGGCGACTCCGTTTACCAATACGGGACCTTCAGCGACACGCCCGACTCCCTTGCGGACTACCTTTGGAATCTGTTCTACCGGCCGGAAGACATCTTTATTTCTGGCCAGATAGGCCAGCCGGACATATCTGCCGACTGCCTCAATTGTTGGGACGTTCTGCCCTTTGCCCGCATCAGTGTCCTCACCGAGAAGGGCGACACCGTGGCCACCACCATGGCCGACGACTATGGGATCTTTGAGCTCAACGTCTTGCCCGGCAACTACAATATCGCCGTCTCCCATCAGGGCTACGACACACGCATTCTCACCCACATCAGTCTGAAAGAACACCTTGAAATAGAGAGTTTTATTCTCCAGCCCACTAAGAAAAAACACCGCACCATACGAGAACCCCTATCTACACAATGAAACACCTGATACTCATACTCACCCTGCTGACACTTACCATTGTGCCGACCCACGCCCAGACCGACTGGATCGACGCCTCTGCCCGGCCCAAGGTGGCCGTTGTGCTCAGCGGCGGCGGCGCCAAAGGCGTGGCGCACATCAGCGCCCTGCGCGCCATCGAGGAGGCCGGACTGCCCATCGACATCATCACCGGCACCTCCATGGGTTCGCTCATCGGCGGACTCTATGCCGTGGGCTGGAGCACCGACGAGCTGGACTCGCTGGTGCGCTCGCAGGACTGGCCTTTCCTCCTCTCCGACCGTGTCAACCCCGAGTCCGTCGACATCGACACCCGCCGTCTGCAGAACACCTACGCCCTCTGGCATGCCTTCACCTCCGGCAAAGGCAACCGCAATTCCGGCGCCGGATTCATCCGCGGCACCAACCTTGACCACCTCTTCGACCGCCTCCTCGAGGGCTATCTGGACTCCATCGACTTCAACACCCTCCCCATCCCCTTTGCCTGCGTGGCCACGGACGTCATCACCAACACCGAGGTTGACTTCCACTCCGGCTACCTCAAGCAAGCCATGCGCGCCTCGATGTCCATCCCCGGCGTCTTCTCGCCCGTGCGCATGGGCGACCGCCTGCTGGTGGACGGCGGCCTACGCAACAACTACCCTGCCGACATCGCCCGCCAGATGGGTGCCGACATCATCATAGGCGTCACCGTCCAGGGCGACACCCTCGTGGCCGACGATGTCACAGGTCCCATCGAACTCCTGATGCAGGTCATCGACATCAACTGCAAGAACAAATACAACGACAACATCGCGATGAGCGACATCGTGATGCACGTCGACGTCAGCGGCTACTCCGCCGCCTCCTTCACAGCCGCCGCCATCGACACCCTGCTGCGCCGCGGTGCCGAAGAGGCAGCACGCCACCGCGACGAGCTCCTGGCCCTGCGCAACAACATCGCTGCCAAACGAGCCCGTTGGGACACCCGTCGCTCCTCCACCACCACATCTGTTGACCCCAAAGAGGTCAAGTCCTCCTACAAACTCACCGCCCAACCCACCCCCCTGCTCTACAACCCCGTTGTCGGCGTAGCTTTCCGTTTCGACAACGAGGAGACCGGCGCCCTCCAAATTGGAGCCCGCTTCCCCTTCCAGTGGGGCATCCCCATGGAGGTCAACGGTCACCTGCGCCTCGGCAAACGCATCCAGTTCCACGTTGAGCAGTTCCTCTATCCCCGCGGCATCACCTCACCCTCGCTTTCCTACACCTTCTTCCGCAATGACATAGACATCTATTCCGACGGCATCCGCACTTACAACTCCAAGTACAACCAGCACCGCCTGTCCCTGATGCCCATCAACTCGCGCTTCCGCAAATACAAACTCCGTGCAGGCATCCTCTTCGACTACTTCGATTTCTACGACCCCATACTTTCCGCCGGCGGCCCCGCCATTGTTGTCGACGACTCACGCTTCTTTTCCTATCACTTCGAATCCATATTCTACACAGAGAACGACTACTACACTCCCACCCGAGGCATCTTCTTCACAGCCTCCTACACCTACCGCACAGACAACCTCTTCACCTACCTCGGCAAACCCGGCATCAGCGAGGTGCGTACCATCTGGCGCAACTCCTTTTCGTTCACCGACCGATTCACCCTCTCCCCCTGCCTCATTGGAAGACTCGTCTTCTCCGAGGAGGACACACCCCTACCCCTCGCCAACGCCATCGGCTCCTACCAGAGCATTGTCGACCAGCAGCTTGCCTTCCCTGGCGTGCATAGTCTCACCTACGTCGACCCATTGTTTGTCGCCGCGCAGCTGCGCCTGCAGTTCAACATCCACAAGAACCAATACGTCATCCTGCGTGCCGCCATAGCACGAGAGTCCCAGGACTTTGAAGAGCTGCTTCAAATCGAGCCCAACATATATGGCTTCTCCCTCGGCTACTGCTACAACTCCTTCCTCGGCCCCATCTCCGCCGACCTCGGCTACTCCACCCTCGCCCCGAGTCTCAACTTCTACCTCAACATCGGACATTATTTTTAATATTAAAACATACAAACAAAAAACCAACATAATGAAAGCAAACGACCTCTATACCCTCTTCGCTCAGCAGGTGGCTGAGTACCACAAGACCGACAACGTCGACGCCCCGCAGCACAACCCCTACACCGACGGCACCTTCGAGGCCGTGCTCTGGGAGAAGTCGTGGGTGGACACCGTGCAGTGGCACCTCGAGGACTTGGTGCGCCCCGACGATGTGGACCCCGTCTACGCCCTCCAGCTCAAGCGCCGCATCGACCGCTCCAACCAGCACCGCACCGACCTCGTGGAGCGCATCGACGACCACTACTACAGCCAGTTCAAGGATGTGAAGCCTCAACCCGACGCCCGCCTCAACACCGAGACCCCCGCCTGGGCCATCGACCGTCTCTCCATCCTCGCCCTCAAGGTCTACCACTTCCAGATCGAGGCCAACCGCGGCGACGACGAGCACCGTGCCAAGTGTCAGGCCAAACTCGACACCCTCCTCACCCAGCGTGCCGACCTCACCCTGGCCATCGACCAGCTCCTCGACGACCTCGCCGCCGGCCGCCGCCAGATGAAGCTCTACCGCCAGATGAAGATGTACAACGACCCATCCCTCAACCCCATGCTGTACAAAAAATCATAAAACTAATGCACAACGTCCTCGTCATCCGCCTCTCCGCCCTCGGCGACGTGGCCATCATGGTGCCGCTGGTCGAACGTTACGCCTCGGCCAACCCCGACCTGCGCTTCACCATCGCCGGCCCGCCGCTGCTACAGCCACTGTTCGAGGGCATGCCCAATGTGGAATACCTGGGACTCAAGAAGAAACAGAGCTTCATCAAGATATACCAAGTGCTCAACGCCGTCGGTGCCGACACCGTTATTGACCTCCACAAGGTGAACCGTGTAGGCTTCGCCCTCACCCTGCTGCGCCTGCGCCACCTCTTCGACTTCCATTTCCACCTCTGCGCCCTGCGCAAAGGCAAACTCTCGCGCTGGCTCTTCCTCCACCACTGGCGCACCACCCCCCGCAAACCCCAGTTCGAACGCTACAACGATGTCTTCCGCCGCGCCGGACTCAAAGAAAATGAAGAATTAAGAATGAAAAATGAAGAATTAACCAACACGACAAAAAATTCTTCATCCTTCACTCCTCATTCTTCATCACCCACCATCGGCATTGCCCCCTTTGCGCAGCACAAGGGCAAGATATGGCCGGCGGAACTGATGCAGCAACTCATCGGCCTCCTGGCCGGGCGGGGCTACAGCGTCATCCTCTTCGGCAGCAAGGACGAGGCCCCCACCCTCGAACAATGGGCCGAACCCTACGAGGGCGTCACCTCCGTGGCCGGCAAACAGTCCTTCCGTGAGGAGCTGGACATCATCAAGTCGCTCAGCCTCATGGTCTCCATGGACAGCGCCAACATGCACTTCGCCTCAGCCCTCGGCGTGCCCGTGGTCAGCATCTGGGGCGCCACGCACCCCGACTTCGGCTTCTACCCCTACAATCAGAATCGCTCCAACGCCCTCTGCGCCAACCTTCCCTGCCAGCCCTGCTCCGCCTACGGCAACCGCCCCTGCCGCTTCGGCGACTACCGCTGCCTCCACGCCGTCACCCCCCAAATGGTCCTCGACAAAATCCTCGCCAACGGCTGAAAAAAAATTTTATATAAAGGCGAATTACTCGAATCAAGAGAAGGGGAAATTTGACGTTTCCCCTCCCTACCATCGCCCTACCAACTCCTTACCAACTCCCTACCAACTCCTACCACGGTGGGAGATGGTAGGCTTATAACAGGTTGATGACAAAGTATTTAAACGAAAAAGGACCAAAAACGGCCCTTTTATGGTTGAATTTTGACATTTTCACCTGCGGAAGAGGTGGACGGAGGTGCGCAGGGCGAGGGTGAGGATGAGGAGCAGGATGGCCGGGGACAGACCGCACCAGAGCACCCACACTGCCGCTACGGCAAAGCAGGCATCGAGCAGCCATAGCGACCACCGGGGGCTGCGCTCCAGACGGATGGCGACGAGAATCAGCAGCGGGTTGGCCCAGAGGATGTTGAGGTTCCACTGGGTGCAGTAGTGGTCGGTGCCCACCCACATGAAAATGAGGAACAGTCCTACCACTCCGGCCAGGACGAAGAGCACGCGGTCCATCCAGGGGCGGTACCACCCTTTCCAAGTCATAACAGCCACCAGCACAAGCAACAGCGCGAACGCCACCACCGGCGGGAAGCTGGCAGCGAGGGGTTGGCGCGTCTCGGGCAGGAGTTGTTCCGACGGGGCGGCGATGTTGGCGTTGCCGCAGTCGCCGCGCCAGAGGGTGGCGGCATAGATGTCGCGCATCTCCAGGGGGAGGAACATGCGCTCCATGTCCGTGGCGCGGTGGTCGGCGGGGAGACCGAAGAGCATGTCGATGCCGAGGCGCCACCACTCGAGGGTCCCTTTAAGGTTGTCGCTCACCAAGCGGCGGTAGCTGCGGGGTTCGGCCTGCCAGTCGGAGCCGAGGACGGTGTCGCCCTTGCCGAGGGCCATCGCCACCATGTCGCGTACGCGCGTGGCGCAGTTGTCGCGGAAGAAATCGTAGCGGTAGCAGCGGTACTCGGGCAGGTAGTTCTGCTCCAGGAGGAGGTAGAGGTTCGCCGTCTGACGGGCGTCGAAGTGGAGGCGTTGCTGGGTTACGAAGCGGCCCTCGCGGGTATAGGTGTCCACAAAAAGATTCATGGAGGTGCGACCGAGCTGGTAGTCCAGCTGGCCGCGCATGAACTTCCAGTAGAAGTGGGGCGTGTCGAAATCGAAGGTGCCGTAGTTGTACACCAGGTCGATGCCGCGCGCGGGATCGCAGATGCGTATGGCGCTGTGGCCGAAGGTGGTGTAGAAGTCGTTGCCGGGGCCGCAGGTCAGCACATAGGCCGCGGCGCTGTCGCTCAACGGACTCTGGGCGTGGGCGGAGTTGAAAATTGAGAATTGGAAATTGAAAAGGATGCCGACGCAGAGCATCAGCCTAATCGTTTTTTTTATGTATCCGGATGATTTCATTGTTTGGATTTCAATTCTCAATTTTCAATTTTGTTATTCTCCCTCGCCGATGGCCTCGGTGGCGAGGTGGGGACGGAGCTTGTCGATGTCGGGGTCCTGACGGGGCTCCATGTGGATGGGGGCGCTTTCCTTGGCGTTGTGGACAGTGACCTGCGGGAAGGGGATGTCGACGCCGGCCTCGTTGAAGGCGATGTAGATGTCCTCGCGGATGTGTTTCCACACCTCCCAGTAGTCCTCCACGGTGACCCAGAGCCAGAGGGTGATGTCGACGGAGTTGTTGCCGAGTTCGCTGACGGCGATGGTCGGCGGCTTGGGGTCCCACTGGATGAGTTTCTCGCTGCGCACCACGTCCCAGAGCACCTGCTTGGCCTTGGCCAGGTCGGTGCCGTAGGCCACAGAGGCCACGACGTCGAGGCGGATCAGCGGTTCCTTGGTGTGGTTGATGAGGCTCTTGGTGGCCAGCTCGCTGTTGGGGATGATGACGGTGCGGCCGTTGAAGGGGCGCATGATGGTGTGGAAGATGCGGATTTCCTTGATGTAGCCCTTGTAGGAGCCGCACTCGATGTAGTCGTCGACCTTGAAGGGTTTCATCAGCAGGATGATGACGCCGCCGGCGAAGTTCTGCAGGGTGCCCTGCATGGCCATGCCGATGGCGAGGCCCATGGCGCCGAGGAGGGCGATGAAGGAGGTGGCCTTGATGCCGATGACGTCCATGGCCATGATGACGATCATGGCTTTGAGCAGCACATCGACCAGCGAGCCGAGGAAGGACTTGAGCGAGCCTTCGGCACCGCGTTTGTCGAGGGCCTTGATGATGAGTTTCTTGAGCCACTTGGCCAGTTTCATGCCAGCCCAGAGGATGAGGATGGCCACGAGGAGTTTGGGGACGAACTCAACGGTGAGTTTGGTGAGAGCGGAGAGGCCGTCCTTGATGATGGGGTTCTCGCCGGTGACAATCTCTTTGACGTCGGCGAGGCTGTTGATGTTGGTCAGGCTGTCCTTGACGGTCGAAATGGTGCTATCGACAGCTTTGATGCCTTCGGGCACCACGGCCTGGGTGGGGTCGGCCTGGGCAGCTGCCGCAATGATGGCGGGGGTGTTGTCGTCTAATAATAACATAGTTATCTTTATTTTTTACAATTCAATTAGTCTGCAAAGATACGAAAAAAGTAAAAACCTGCGAGCAAAAAAAAGTTTTTTTGTATCTTTGCAGCTCGAAATGGAGCGCCGGCGTCCCGCCGGCAAAAAGAAACCAAACATGAAGAAAACGATACACAACTGTCCGGAACTGATGGAGACCATCGACCGCATGGGCTTCCTGCCGCTTTTGGGTGGCGACATCGAGGGTTTCTCGGCCGACGAGATGGTGGCGCCGGAGTGCCGCTACCGCGTGCTGCCCGACGGCGGCTGGGAGTGGCCGCTGTGGCAATGGAAAGGACCCGTGGTGACCGAAGGAGGCTATGTCTACGGCAAGTTCTTCAACGGCAAGGCGGGATTCATCACGCGCCGTTGGTGGCCCGACTTCTGCAACTACCGCCGCGGCCTGCATCCTCTGCCCGCCGAGGACTCCATCGAGGGCACCATCCTCGCCGTGCTGCAGGTGAACGGCAGCATGATCACCCGCGACCTGCGCCGTGCCTGCGGTTTCAACGGCCCGAAGATGAGGGGCAAGTTCGACTCCTACGTCACCCGCCTCCAGGCTGCCTGCCGCATCGTCACCGAGGACTTCGTCTATCCGCGCGACAAGCGCGACCGCCCCTACGGCTGGGGCTGGGCCCTGCTCAACACCCCCGAGCACCTCCTCGGCCACGAGGCCTGCCAATGCGGGCAAACGCCCGAGGAGTCGCACCAGCTGCTGCTGACCCACTTCCGCCAGATTGTGCCCTACGCCACCGAACGGCAGCTGGCGAAGGTTCTTGGGTGAGAATTTAAAGTTGAAAAATGAAAAATCGGCTGGCGCAACGATGTGATGCGCCAGCCGATTCGTTATTCTGTGATGCCGGCGGGACGCCGGCGCTCCATATTATTTTCCAAGCTCCACAATGTGGTACTTGCGGGTGCCGAGGCCGATCTTCTCGGCATGCTCGATGGTGTGGATGCCGTGCTGCTTGTCGATGCGCTCGGTGAGGGTCGTGGGGTCGTTGTCGGGCGTGACCTCCATGTTGTTGATGATGTCGACGCAGGCCTGGTCGAGGGCCACGGGGTCGGTGGAGGCCAGGATGCCGTAGTCCTGCAGCTTGACGGGGGTGGGATGGTCCACGCAGTCGCAGTCGATGCTCATGTTGTTCATCACGCTGATATAGATGATACCCTTTTTGCTGTTGAAGTGGTTGACCACAGCCTGTGCGGCGGCGGCCATGCTCTCGAGGAAGCCGTCCTGGTTGCCGATGAACTCGGGCGTCCAGAGCTTGGCGATGTCGAGTTTCTCCATCTTGCCGCTGGAGTGGATGTAGGCCTTGCCGTTGGGGCTGGCGCAGCCGATGGAGAGGTTCTTCAGGGCTCCGCCGTAGCCGCCCATGGGATGACCCTTGAAGTGGTTGAGTGCAATCATGAAGTCGTAGTTGTCGATGTGGCTGCCCACGATGTCGTATTTGATGTGGGTGCTGTCCTTGACGGGGATGCGGATCTCGCCCTCTTCGTCCATGATGTCAACCTTGAACATAGGGATGAAGCCGTGGCGCTCGATGATTTTCCAGTGGTTGGCGGAGGTGGTGCGCTCGTCCTTCTTGTCCTCGGGGGCGTTGCCGTAGGCGGTGTTGCACTCCACGATGGTGCCGTGCACGGTGTCGACGAGCAGACGGATAAGCTCGGGCTTCAGGTAGTTGGGGTTGGAGCCTTCGCCGGTGGAGATCTTGACGGCCACGCGACCTTCGGCCTTCACGCCCAGGGCTT
>DGTB01000018.1 GCA_002394185.1 Bacteroidales bacterium UBA4347
ACTCGGTTCCCTTTTTTTTGTTTTGTACTTTCCATTTTGGGGGAAGGGGGTACAATATTCAAGCTGTTTTTGCGTTGTTGTTGCGATGAAGGAACTTATACTGATAGACGGGCTTTCGAAGGAGGAGCTTTTCGCGGCGATTCGGGAGGTGATCAAGCAGGTGCTGCTATACGAGTTTGAGACCATTACGATGTTGCAGGTGATGGAATGCGACCGCGCCAACCAGTTCGCCGTGCGTCCCAACCGCTTGTGTGGCGGGTGGGATTTCTATAGGCTCTGTGGCCTTTTCAAGACGGAACTGTCAGCGCGCAAGGATGTCGTTATCAAGGCGTGGTTTCAATTGCCAAGTGATGAGACTATGTTTGTTTTGCCAAAAGGCAAGTATTATTATGATTTGAGCGATGTGTCGACCGATGGGATTGTCGCTTCAACGGGTACGCGTTATTGTCCCTGTGAGAAAGTGGATGAAGAGAGTGGAGCCGAACTTATGGAATGGAAACCCCAGGGCACGTCCACCTACGAGCCACGTCCCAAGTTGCAGTTGCGTCCTGTGCCCGACGGCTGTTTTGAGGTGGAGAAACTTACCGTGTGGCAGAAAATAAAGAAACGCCACGCGGGTTTTATGGATAGTCATTCAGCTTTCGGGGTCGGTTTATGGTCTATCATCTTCATTGTCTTATTTTTCGCTCTTGTGTTTCTCTCCATCAATGGAGGTTGGGACTTCAGCGAGACCGTTTTGCCGTTTACATTGCCTTGGTGGGTGTGGATGGCTGTTTGTGGTGTGGTGGGTCTGATTGCCAGTCGTACTAAACTGCTGAAGAATATCTTTACAGGCTGGCGGGGATCGATAGTTGCCGGCATGTTTGGTGTCGGGATAACCATCGGTCTGTTGTTGACGGCGGTTTTCTCTGTCAATGTGTGGCTGGGGAGCAACGAGCAGGAGGTTGGACGAGGTGTTGTGCTGGAACACAACCTGGCTGGTCGCAGCTATGATGTGAACCAGTATTCGGTGCGGGTCGAGGAGCCAGTGAGAGGGTATATCTACATTTCCACGGGCGACGACGGTTCGTTCAGCCCCGGCGATACGGTCGCCGTACCCATGACCAAGGGGCTGTTCGGGATGTACCACGCCGAAACATTATGTCCTCGAGGTCTCTGATATCGCTTTATGGGTAAACGGACTTTGATTCCCTTTTTATTGTTGCTTTCGGACGGGGGGGGGGCGTTGTGCTGGATGGTTATCTGGATTTAATAGATAGTGACTTGGCGTCTTTGGCCATAATAGGTTTTACCATTGTTTACGGCCTCTACGTCAACGAGACCGCCCTCGGCTTCTTTGCCCTGTATGGGCGCACAAGAAAAGAAAGGAGCCTCCCGTAACATCCAGGAGGCTCCTTTTTTTGTTTTCTTCTGGTTATAATAGGAGTTTGAGCGGAAGACTGTATGACAGGAAACCCGAGAATCCGATGTAGGATGATGTGGAAAAACCGACACCGAGGTGAAGATTTTGATAGCTTACACCAGCGTGTATGGCAACAAAAATTGGATCTGCATATCCTTCTAGGGGTATAGTGGCACCTATTTTTAAATTCACAAAAAGCGACCAGTTATACTTGGGTGTTCGTAATTCTGTTTCTGCATATATTTGAATGGCGAATCCTTCAAAGTAATGCCTCTCCATATAGTAATCGTCTTCGTATAACTTAGTACCAGGTGAAAATCCTGCGCCGCCACCGACCATGAAATATGGCGTTATTTGGTGGTTGTAGGCGAGGCTTCCCACCACGGGATTGCCGGAGGAGATGCGGAGGTACCCGCCAGTGGGACGATAGGTGGGGTCTATGGTCTTTTTCTTGGTTTCTGGCTTAGGCTCTGGACGTTTGAACTCTACCATTGGGATATCTTTTGACAGGCGTTCGGCGAGGGCACGCATCATGGAGCGGTAGGAAGTGCCTTCGGCCCATTCGGCGCCGTCCTTGGCCAGGATTGCTCCGGTCTCTACGTTGACGGCACGCACGTCGATGTTGTATTGGCCCATGGCCTTGTTGACATCGCCGATGACGATGACGGGTACATTCAGTATTTCGCTCAGTTTGACCATCTCTTTCTCTGTCAGCCGGCTGCCCTGCATATTCTGCTCCTCGATGATGCGGCTCACGCGTGTGCGCTCTACCACAGTATAGCCTGCGGGTTCAAAATAGGTATTGAAGATGGCCGAAAGGCCGTCGACGTCGTTTTGGCTGACTTGCACGCCGGCGTTGAAATCGAGCACGGCAATGCGTGGCTGCGCTGATACGGACAGCCCTATCATTGCCATCAGTGTCAAAAGGAGTGCTTTGGTTTTCATCGTTTCATAATTTGTTGCGCGCACCCGTGCCACAGTGGCGTCTATATAAACGAAGCGTGGCACTGTATACCACTTCTTCATGTGGAGGTCGTAGGAATTACCTTTGTCAGCAGATGTGAGAACAGCCCACGCTATACGCGCGAACCATTATACCACTCTTGCTGACTTGCTGGAAGTTTCCTACGTTTCCACATGCAAGAATCGAAGTATAACGCTTCGTTGATTTCCTTTTGAAATCGGGTGCAAAGATACGTCTTTTTTCTGGAATGGCAAAACTTTTCTTTGGATAACTGATAATGTGGATATAACAGAAATATATAAAGCCCCGCAGGGGCGGCACGGGGACCGTGGGTCTTGGTGCCGCCCCTGCGGGGCTTTTTTTGCTTTTGGAAAGGGAATCAGAGGCTGTCGCCGGCCTCGGTGGAGCCGTCTTTGGCGTTCTTCTCCAGTTCGAGCTTGCCGAAACGGAGGGTGATGCCGGCGGAGATGTAGCGGGAGTTGGTCATCTTGTTGGTCGTGCTGCTGAGGTAGTAGGGGTTGGTGTTGTCGGAACCCGAACCGTAGCGGGCACCCCAGTTGAAGAGGTCCTGGATGTTGACGAAGACCGACAGCTTGCGCTTGAAGAAGTCGCTGCGCACGCCCAGGTTGAAGCTGAAGCGGGCCTTGCGCTCGCTCATGAGGCTGAGGGTGGGCGAGGTGTAGTTGAACGAGGCCGTGGCATGGTACTGGTTCCAGAGCTTGGCCCAGGCGTTGACGCGCACGCTCCACGACCACTTGTTGTTGTCGTAGGCCTGGCCGCGGTAGTTGTCGAGGTGGTAGCCGTAGTTGTAGACGTTGGCGTAGAGGCGCACGTTGAAGAAGCCAGAGGGGCGGTAGGTCATGTTGAGGTTGGCACCGTAGCGGTAGGAGGAGCCCATGTTGTAGGGCACGGAGTAGGAGACGATGCGCTCCAGGATGGCGTCGTACTCGGCGTCGGTGAGCGAGCTTATCTCATTGGTGCTCAAGCGGCCGTAGCCCTCGATGCCGATGTTGCCGAAGCTCACGAAGTATTTCTGCCATCCGGCCTCCATCGAGTGGGTGTAGCTGGCGCTGAGGCCATTGGGGTTGCCGGTGGAGTAGGAGTCCTCGCCGTAGCGGCGGAAGGTGGAGACCTGCTCCTCGTCGGGGTGGCGCATGCGCATGGAGTAGTTGAGCTTGAAGTTGTGCATGTCGTCGGTGCGGTAGGTGAGGTGGATGGAGGGTCGGAAGGAGTGGTCCCAGAAGGAGTCCTCGTCGGCCATGGCGTTGTCGCCGTAGCTGTAGTCGATGTGTTCGAGGCCGTAGCCGAGGCCGGTGCTGAGGGTGAAGTTGCCCCAGCGGTGGGTCCAGTTGACGTCGGCGTTGAGGCCCGTCTCGGCGCCGTCGAAGGTGTAGGTGCGGAGGGCGTCGACGCTGTCGTAGGTGTCGCCGCCGTCGGTGGAGTAGAAGCGGCGGTACTCGTTGTCGTCCTGCGAGTGGTCGGCGCGGAGGCCGAAAGAGAGTTCGCCGTCGGCGGAGTAGGGGCGGTTGTAGCGGGCATCGAGGCTGAGGCCGTAGCTGTAGTTGTCGGTCTTCATGTAGCGGTCCTCGTCGCCGGGCAGGTTGTAGAGGGTGTAGGCGCGGTTGTAGTACTCCTCGCCGGCATTGCGGTTGAAGCGGGAGTTGAAACCAAGGCGGAGGTTGTGGCCGTTCTGGTCGAACTTCTTGGTGTAGTCGACGCCGGCGTGGGCGAACCAGGATGGCGTCGTGGAGGTGTCGCCGATGGTGTAGGCTATGGTGTCGAGGGGCGAGAAGTAGAACTGCTCCGTCGAGCGGCTGGAGGTGGAGCGGTTGTAGTTGTAGAATCCGCCGGCGTCGACGGAGAGGTCGCTGGTGGAGTCGATCTCGTAGTTGACGTTCATGAAGATGTTGCCGCTGTAGGAGCGGTTGCCGCTGGCGGCGGTGTCGGTCTGGTAGAGGGTGGTGTCGAAGTCCTCGCCGAACACACCGCCGGCGTGGTCCTGACGGCGCAGGGACCAACCCTCGTTTGTGTTGTCGCGGTAGGAGTAGCGGCCGCTGGCAAAGAGGTTGATGCTCAGTCGTTCTTTGGCCCACATATAGCTGATCCACGGCGAGATGAAGGGCTGGTTCGAGCCGTTGAGGCCGAAGCTGACGAACTGGTTGCTCTTGATGTGCGCCGAGGTGACGATGTTGATCACCGCTTCGGCGTCGGTGGCATACTTGGCCGAGGGGTTGGTGATGGTCTCGATGCGCGCCAGGGCGTTGGCCGGGAGGGTCTGGAGGTAGGTCTTGAGGTTCTCCTCGGTGAGCTTGGAGGGCTTGTCGTTGATCCAAATCTCCACGCTGCTGACGCCGCGCAGGGTCACGTTGCCCTCCACGTCGACCTCCACGCCCGGGGCGTTCTGCAGGGCGTCCTCGGTGGTGCCGGTCTGTATGGAGGGGTCGTCCCCGACGTTGTAGATGAGTTTCTCGCCGTCCATGGCGTAGAGGGGTTTCTCGGCGGTGATTTCGACGGCGTCGAGGGTCGTCGAGCCGGGTTTGAGCTTGAAGGTGCCGAGGGCGGTATTGTTGGTCACCCGGAACGGCACAAGGCGGTTCTGGTAGCCGATGGCGGAGATGCGCAGCAGGTAGGAGCCCTGCGGCACCTCGGAAATCTCGAAGAGGCCGTCGAAGTTGGTGGAGCCGCCCTTGACGAAGGTGGAGTCGACGGAGTCGAGCACGGCCACATTGACGAAGGCCAGGAACTCGCCGCTCACCGAGTCGCGCAGCGAACCGACCACCTTGAAGGTGTCGCCCTCCTTCACTTTCTTCTTCTGCTTCACGGTGCTGGCGTTCTGGTCGTTCTGCATCTGGCTCCAGTCGCCCATGGGCGGACGCCGGCCACTGGGCCTGCCACCCTCGCCCGAAGGCGGACGGCCTCCGGGACCGCCGCCCGGGCCGCCGGGCTGTGCATCGACGGCGGGTGCCGCCAACAAAATCATCAACGCAAAAGTCAACGCTTTCACAAATCCTTTTCCTAATGTACTGTTCATAAAGTCCGTATGTGTAATAAAAATATATCTTTTAGTATGGAAATCGGGGCAAAACTTGCACCCTGGAGAATAAAATTTTTCCACCTCCTAAAACCCTGTCAATCACCTACCATCGCCCTACCAACTCCCACCACCGTGGGTGATGGTGGGGTGGGGGTGGGGCGAGGGACGGGGGGGCGTTGTTCAACGATACGAAAATGTTAAATTTGTGTTAAAAAATCGACTTCCGCTAAAAAGGCCTTATTTTATATATATACGGCTTTCCAAAATCAGTTTATTAACATTTAAAATTTTTGATGTTATGGCGAAACAACGCAATGGTATCAACGATGCCTATCGTGGTACGGTGGGCACAGTGATTGGTTATGAGTGGCGCGGACAGTGGTGTCTGAGGGCACGTCCGCGCCATGTGCGCAATCCGCGCACGGCGAAGCAGCAGTCCAACCGGCTGCTGTTCAGGCAGGTGGTGGACTTGACGAGCAGTTTGATCGGTGTGTTGCGCATGGGCATGCGTGCGCAGAGCCTCGAGATGCACATGACGGAGTGCAACCTCTTCAGCAAGAGGAATAAAGGCCTCTTCTGGCTCGACGGCGACGAGCGTCTGCAGGCCGCCTGGGAGCAGGTGCTGGTGGCCGACGGGCCGGTGGCGCCGGTGGCCGACCCCACTGTAGAGACTCTACAGTGGGGTGATACGGTGACGGTGGCGTTCCGGGCTTGCGGCGAGGGGATGTGCGCCTGTGCGGACGACGAGGTGTATGTGGCGGCGTTCTGCCCGGCGAGGGGCGAGACGGCCATGAGCGGCAGCGTGTGGCGCAAGAAGGGCCGGGTGGATATGACGCTGCCCCGTTGCTGGCAGGGCCTGGAGGTGCACCTGTGGCTTTTCGTTTTGGACTATCGGGGCCGCGCCTCGCGGTCGGTGTATGTGGGCGGCCTAGAAGCCGGCACTCTTCATGACGATGGCGATGTTGTTGACGAAGAGCTTGAGGGCGATGGCCAACAGGATGACGCCGAAGAACTTGCGGAGCACGAAGACCACGTCCTCGCCCAGCCAGCGCTGGATTTTCTTCAGCAGGACGAGCACCACATAGTCGAGCACGATGTTGAGCATGAGGCCGAGCATGATGTTGACGGTGGCGTACTCGGCGCGGAGGGAGAGGAGTGCGGTGATGGCGCCGGGGCCTGCGATGAGGGGGAAGGCCACGGGGACGATGCTGGCGCCGGAGCCGGCGCTCTCGTTCTTGATGAATTCGCGTCCCATGACCATCTCCAGCGCCAGCAGGAAGAGCACGAAGGCTCCGGCGACGGCGAAGGAGGCGATGTCGATGCCGAAGAGGTTGAGCAAGGCTTCGCCGGCGAAGAAGAAGGCCACGAAGAGCCCCAGGGCCACGCCCGTGGCCTGCAGGGGCTTGATGTGCTTGCCGCTGTCCTCCATGCCGATGAAAATGGGGATGGAGCCGGTGATGTCGATGATGGCGAACATGACGATGAACGCACTGAGGATCTCTACGATGTCTATTTGATGGATAATCTCAAGCATAACAATAATTTATGTTCATTGAAAGGTCTGTTTGCAGATTGCAAAGATACATAAAAAAGCCGAGATGAACGCACTTTTTTTTGTCCATGTCGGGCAAGTTTCGTATTTTTGCAGTTTGTTTTGTTATGATAACATACAAGAAATACATATTAGACAACGGGTTGACCGTGTTGACGCACGAGGCGTGGGACACGCCGCTGGCGACGGTGAATGTGCTGTATAACGTGGGTGCCAGGGACGAGGAACCGTCGCGGACGGGTTTTGCGCATCTGTTTGAGCATCTGATGTTCGGCGGCACGGAACGGGTGCCGGATTTCGACGCCGTGTTGTCGTCGCTCGGCGGCGACAACAATGCTTTCACCAGCAATGACTACACCAACTACTATATCACCGTGCCGGTGGACGGTTTGCCGACAGCCCTGATGCTGGAGGCCGACCGCATGGCCCACCTGGCCCTCAACGCCAAGGCCCTGAGCGTGCAGCAAAGAGTGGTGACGGAGGAATACAACCAGCGCTACATGAACCAGCCCTATGGCGATATGTGGCTGCTGATGCGCCCGTTGTGCTACAAGGTGCACCCCTACCGATGGGCCACCATCGGGGCAGACATACGCCATGTGAGCGAAGCCACGCTGGACGATGTGCAGGCTTTCCACAGCCGCTTCTACCGTCCGGCGAACGCCATTCTGGCGGTGGCGGCACCGATGGCGGGCGAGCGGATGATAGAAATGGTCGCCGAGGCCTGGGGATGCCGGGAGTGGAGTGTGGAGAGCGGCGACCGCTGTTTTGCGCAGGAACGCAAGTACCCCGCCGAGCCGGAGCAGAAGGCAGCGAGACGGATGGAGGTGGAGCGCGAGGTGCCAGCCACGGCGTTGTACCTGGCGTGGCCTATGTGTAGCCATTTCGGCCAGGACTTCAGGGCCTGCGATTTGATTAGCGATGTGCTGGGCAACGGGCCCTCGAGTCGGGTGTACCGGCATATTGTCCGCCCCGGCGGACTGGTGGCGGACACCGATGTGTATATCAGTGGCGAAACCGACGCGGGACTGTTGGTGATGAGTGCCAAGCTGCTGCCGGGTGTCGATGTGGACCGGGTGGCGGAGGCTCTGCGGAAGGAGGCTCGGGAACTGGTGGAACACGGCGTGGAAGAACATGAGTTGGAGAAGGTGCAGAACAAGTATGAGAGCACCTTTGTCTATTCGCAATACAAGGCGTCGGACCGTGCGCTGTCGCTCTGCCACTACACATGGTTGGGCCGCACCGACCTGGCCAACAGCGAGCCCGAGGCCTATAGGAGGGTGACTCCCGGAGACGTCCAGCGCGCCGCGCGCGAGGTGTTCAGGGACGAGCATGAGAATATGTTGATAATAAAGAATTAGCGTGGAGTATGAAATTGGTTGATAACATAGTGAATGCGTTTTGGCGTGTGCGGAAGCGGCTCTCGGAGGTGGACTACCTCGGGATGCTCAACCGTATTGTCAATGCCATCGGCAACGTGATGCATACGCTGCTTTTCAAGTGGTTGATACCCCAGCGCTACCGCAACCTGACGAAGAAGGAAATCTTCGAGATTATCTTCAAGAGCGACACCCCGGCTGGCAAGCGTTTCGACGTGTGGTTGCTGGTGCTGATTGTGGCCAACATCGTGTTGCTGCTGGTGGACAGCCTGACGGGCACCACCTCGACCATGACGACGCGGGCCCATCTGTCTATATCCTACATCGTTTTCAAGGTGTTGGAGTGGGGGTTCACGCTACTGTTCACCTTCGAATACTACCTCCGAATCTACTGCCTGAAGCATCCCCGGAAGTATGTCCTTTCGTTCTGGGGAGTGATTGACTTCCTGAGCATTTTCCCGGCGTGGCTGAGCATCTTTGTACCTGCTACCCAAGCACTGACGGTGCTGAGGCTGCTGAGAGTGATGCGTATTTTCCGCATTTTCAAGCTGGAACGTTTCCAACTGGAGGCATTCCACCTGCTGAACGCCTTGCGCAACAGCGTTGTCAAGATATTGATATTTATGATGTTCATGCTGGTGGCGGCGGTGATACTGGGCACGCTGATGTACTCGTTCGAGAGCGGGGTGAACCCGGCCTTCAAGAGTATACCGACGGGCATCTACTGGGCTGTGGTGACCATCACGACGGTGGGCTACGGCGATGTGGTGCCGGTGACGACGGGCGGAAGGTTCCTGGCAGTGATAGTGATGCTGCTCGGCTATTCCATCATAGCCGTGCCGACGGGAGTGGTGGCCGGAGAGACCATACTGGAATACAAGCGTCCACGCAACCGCATGCGCAGGAACCCATTGCAGGGCGAATACGAGGAAGACGAGGCCATCAAGAACTAGACGGAACAATGACCAAGGTACTGATATCCGACCGCACCCACGAGGTGCTTGAACAGCGGCTCCGCGAGGCTGGCATCGAGGTCAGCGTGGAGCCGGGACACGACTACGAAGGCCTCATCGCCGCCGCGCAGGGATGCGACGGGCTGGTGGTGCGGAGCAAGGTGGTGGTGGACCGTGCGTTCATCAATCGTGTGCCCTCGCTGCGCTGCATCGGCAGGGTGGGGGCCGGCATGGAGACCATCGATGTGGAATACGCCGAGAGCAAGGGCATCCGCTGTCTCAATAGTCCCGAGGGCAACCGCGATGCTGTGGGCGAGCATGCCGTGGGCCTGCTGCTGGCGTTGCTGAACAACATCGCCCGTGCTGACGCCGAGGTGCGCCGGGGGCTGTGGCGCCGCGAAGAAAACCGTGGCTATGAACTGGGAAACCTCACTGTAGGCATCGTCGGCTACGGTAATATGGGTCACGCCTTTGCTCAAAGGCTCAGCGGGTTCGGCTGCCGGGTGGTGGCCTACGACAAATACAAGGCGCCGGAGGGCATCGAGGCGGTGCCGCTCGAGGAATTGCAGGAGGTGGCTGATGTGGTCAGCTTCCATGTGCCGCTCACCGGCGAAACCCGCCATTACCTCGACGCCGACTTCATTGCTTCCATGCGCAGGCCTTTCTTTGTGCTGAACACCTCGCGCGGGGCGGTGGTGGACACCGCTGCGTTGGCAAAGGGTCTGGAGGAGGGCAAGGTGCGGGGCGCTGCACTGGATGTGCTCGAATACGAGGACATGACCAAGGATGGCCTGGCCGATGCGCCGGAGCCGATGCAGCGACTGCTGCGGAGCAACCGCACGGTGCTTACGCCCCACGTGGCGGGATGGACTGTGGAATCGAAATATAAACTCGCCGCCGTGCTGGCGGACAAAATAATAGATGTGCTGAAATGATCATAGTGAAGAACAGTATTGTCTCCGACGACATTGCCGACTGCCGCTTCGGATGCGACCTTGCCTGTTGCAAGGGCGCCTGCTGCGTCGACGGTGACAGTGGCGCCCCGTTGTTGGAAAAGGAGGTGGCGAAGCTGGAAGCCGTGCTGCCCGAAGCCCTGCCACGCATGACCGAGGAGGGACGCTTGGCGGTGCAACAGCAGGGAGTGGCTGTGCGCGACAAGGACGGTGACCTGGGCACCCCGCTCATCGACGGCGGAGCCTGCGCTTTCATCACCTACAGCGAGGATGGCTGTGCCCTATGCGCCCTGCAGGAATTGTACAAGCCGGTGTCGTGCCACCTGTATCCCATACGAGTAGAGGACTACGGCGAGTTTACGGCTGTGAACTACCACCAGTGGGACATCTGCCGCTGCGCCAAGGGCAAGGGTGAACCCCTGTATGTGTACCTGAAAGAACCTCTCGTCCGTCGCTTCGGGCAGGAGTGGTATGACGAATTGATTGAACAGATAAACTTGAGAAACAATGGAGAATAAAAAACGAATGTGGACCTATGCTGTCATTGTGGCAGCCATTATTATAGTGGACCAGATAGTGAAAATCCTGGTCAAAACCAATATGTACATTGGTGAGGATATACCGCTGATTGGCGATTGGTGTCGGCTGCATTTTATAGAAAACGAAGGGTTTGCATTCGGATTGCATTTCGGAGGCACTGTCGGAAAAATCTTTCTGACTCTTTTCCGCATTGTCGCCATCACGATCCTCGGATGGTATATTGTCCGTCTGCTAAAACGTAACGAGCGCTCCTTGCTTGTCTTTAGTCTCGCCATCGTTTTTGCCGGTGCCGTTGGCAACCTTATCGACAGTTGCTTCTATGGCGTTATTTTCAGCGAAAGTTTCTACGAAACAGCTGCCATCTTCCCTCCCGAAGGAGGCTATGCGCCGTTGCTGCAGGGCAAAGTGGTGGATATGTTCTATTTCCCGCTGTTCGAATTCGATTGGCCCCAGTGGATACCTATTATCGGAGGCGAACATTTCCTCTTTTTCAGCGCTATCTTCAATGTGGCTGATGCCGCCATTACAATCGGTGTAATTTTGATTTTGATATACTTGATTTTCTTTATGCCGAAGGCTCCCAAAGTTGCCAAGGATGAAAAAAAATGAGGAATGAAAATGTTTGAAAATCAATATTGAAATCGCGTAGTATACAATTTTAATAAAAAAAATTTGGCCAGTTTGCAAAAAGTTCGTACTTTTGCATCCGATTTAAAGAGTTGGCGTCGTAGCTCAGTTGGTAGAGCGAAGGACTGAAAATCCTTGCGTCACTGGTTCAAATCCAGTCGATGCCAC
>DGTB01000069.1:0-247 GCA_002394185.1 Bacteroidales bacterium UBA4347
GCGGCTGCCTCTACGCATACCCCTACCCTGCCGAGCCGCTGCCGGCGCTGACACCGGCCCCGGAGGGCTACGAGCCGTTCTACATCGACCACTACGGCCGCCACGGTAGCCGCTGGCTCATTGAGCCGGGCGACTACGTGAAGCCGGTGCGTCTGCTCGAGCGGCTGGATAGCGCCAACCTGCTCACCGCGCTGGGTAAGCGCACCCTGACCGACCTGCGCCGGTGGCAAGAGCAGTCGGAGAAGCG
>DGTB01000069.1:335-2705 GCA_002394185.1 Bacteroidales bacterium UBA4347
CGACATCGGCGCCGAGCAGCACCAGGGCATAGCGGCGCGAATGTTCCGCAACTTCCCGCAGGTGTTCGGCGGGCGCGACAAGACTGTGCGCGCACGCTCGTCGGTGGTGATTCGCTGCATCCTCTCGATGATTGCCGAGACATCTACGCTCAAGGCTTGCAACCCAGGGCTGAACATCCTCACCGACGCCAGCCAGGCGGATATGAAAACGATAGCCCACGGCTCGGCGCAGGAAAAACTGGGCAAGCTCAAGGAAGAGGCTCGCAAGCAGATTCCGCCGGGCCTGTATCACGTGGACTGGCCGACGTTTTCCAAGCAACTGATGCTCGACAACGACCTGCTCTCAGACCACGAGAAGAGTTACCTGATGCACCTGCTGCGCCAGGTTGCCGTGTCGCTACAGAACCACAAGACCGACTACTCGCTCTTTCAGCTGTTTACCACCGACGACCTGTTCAGCATGTGGGCCAACGATAATATTCACGCCTACCTGAGCTTTGGCAACTCGCCGCAGGCCCGCAATATGATGCCCTACGCGCAGGCCCACCTCTTGCGCGAGATGATAGCCACAGCCGACGATGTGATTGCCCACGGAGGCCGTGTCGCCGACCTGCGTTTCGGTCACGACGTGGTGCTTATTACGCTTGCCACACTGATGGAACTGGACCACTTCAACGTGAGCCTTGACAACCTGGCCGACGTGGCCGAGCAGTGGCGCAACTACGACATCTTCCCAATGGCATGCAACATTCAGATGGTGTTCTACCGCCCTGTGGGTGGCGCTGCCGGCGACGTGCTGGTGAAGGTGCTTATCAACGAGCATGAGGCGCAGCTGCCCGTGGGGCAAGACACAGCCCCCTACTGCCGCTGGGCCGACCTCAAGCACTACTACGAGAACAAACTGGAACTGATGGATAAAGAATACGAAAAACTCTAAGTATCATTATGAAAAGAATAATAGCCACACTGGCTCTGAGCCTTGCGCTGACCGCCGTGGCCGGCGCGCAGACGTTCACATACACCACCACGGCCCGCCAAGAGATTGCCGCCAACAAGCCGCTTAGCGCCAATAACTATCACGCATATCCCGATGCCCAGTTGCCCGAGCTCACTCCGGCCCCTGAGGGCTACGAGCCGTTTTTCATCGACCACTACGGCCGTCACGGCAGCCGATGGCTACACATGAGCAGAATGTATGATGTGCCGCTGGCAGCTCTGGAGAAGGCCGCCAAACTGGGCCAACTCACCAAGCGCGGCAAGCGACTGCTCGACACCTATCGCATCATGGCCATGGAGTCGCGCGGACGCGAGGGCGAGCTGAGCGACGTGGGCGCCGAGCAGCATCAGCGTATAGGCCGCCGCATGACACGTAACTTCCCGCAGGTGTTCCGCGGAGCGGCGCAGGTCGATGCCAAATCAACCGTGGTGGGACGCTGCATCCTCTCGATGCAGAACGAGGTGGACCAGATTAAGGCGTTTAACCCCGGCATCAACCTCACCATCGACGCCAGCGAGCACGATATGTACTTCATGAACAACTGGCGCGACAAGGCCATCAACCCCCTGCGCGACTCGGTGGCACACCTGCACCGCGACTTCTTCGCCGCCCACATCAACCCCGACAAGTTCCTCAAGCGCATTTTCAGCGCAAAGTACGCGCGCGACAGCATCAAAGACAAGAAGCAACTGATGCTGTGGATATTTGACGGCGTGGGCAATATGCAGAGCCACCACGCGTTTGACGACCGCGACGAGTGGGACCTCTTCACCGCCGAGGAATGCTACCGCCTGTGGCAATACAACAACGTGTATTGGTACCTGATTGACGGCTCGGCACCGGCCAACCACAACCGTATCGTATATTTCAACTCCAACCTGCTGCTCGACTTCATAGAGAAGGCCGACGACGCCATTATCACCGGCCGGAATGGGGCCGCGCTGCGTTTCGGGCACGAGTCGGTGCTGCTGCCGCTGGTGTGCCTGATGGGCATTAACGGGGCCGACTACCAGACCACCGACCTGGAAACGCTCGACAATCACTGGCGCTCTTACGACATCTTCCCGATGGCATGCAACGTGCAACTGGTGCTATACCGCCCCACAGGCGGCGCCCGGGGCGACATCCTGGTGAAAGCGCTGCTCAACGAGCGCGAGGCCACACTGCCCATCGCCACCGACCGGTTCCCCTACTACCGCTGGGCCGACCTGCGCACTTATTACATCAACAAACTGTGTAACCGCCCCATTGTGAACCCCGACTTTGAGAAATAACAACTAATCAATTAACAACGAACCTTGCCATATGAGACGAATCATTATCACATCGCTGCTGGTGGTGGCGATGACGGCGATGGCAGCGGCCACTTCGCC
>DGTB01000120.1 GCA_002394185.1 Bacteroidales bacterium UBA4347
GACGAGGCCCACATGCTCTTCGAGGACACCTCGAAGGCCTTGGTGGACAAGATTGAACAGGTCATCCGCCTCATCCGTTCCAAGGGGGTGGGCATCTATTTCGTCACCCAGAGTCCCACGGATATTCCCGAGAACATCCTCGGCCAGCTTGGCAACCGCGTGCAGCACGCCCTGCGGGCCTATACGCCCAAGGACCAGAAGGCTGTGAAGACCGCCGCCGACACCTTCCGCCCCAACCCCGCCTTCAAGACCGACGAGGCCATCACCAGCCTCGAGACCGGCGAGGCGCTGGTCTCGTTCCTCGACGAGAAGGGCGCCCCCGGCATCGTGCAGAGGGCCAAGGTGCTGTTCCCGCTGAGCCAGATCGGCGCCATCACCGAAGGACAGCGCGGCGACATCATCCGCGGCAGCCGTTTGGCTGGCAAGTACGACAAGATGGTGGACCGCGAGAGCGCCTTCGAGGTGCTGCTCAAGGAGGCCGAGGAGGCCCAGGTGGTTGTTCCCGAGGCTCCATCGGTTCCCGAAAAGGCTCCCAAGGAGGAGAAGGCTGCGGCTCCGGCCAGCAAGAAGAAGGGCATCTTTGCCAAGGTGCTGAAGGCCGTTGTCACCGCTGTTACGGCCACCGCCGCCACGGCTTTGGGTACCGCCGTGAGCAACAAGGTGACGGGCAAGAAGAGCACCAGCCGCACCTCGACCACGCAGAAGGTGGTGAAGAACGCCACCTCGGCGGCCACGCGCACCCTTACGCGCGACATTTTGGGTAACCTGATTAAATTATGAATATAATAAAAAGTAGAGGTATGAAACGTGCATTGTTTCTCTCATTGTTGATGATGCTGGGCCTGGCGGCCAGCGCACAGACCTATATCGGCACCATGAAGGTGGGCAACGAGACCCACAAGGACGTATATGTCAAGCTGACCATCACGGGCGATACCGCCACGGTGTTTGTGCACAATGTCTTCATGGACCGCCTGGGACACTATCGCATCGACCTCACACTGCCCGACATCCACCTGGAGTTCCTTCCGCAGCGTACCACGATGGTGTGCTACAATATTGTCCCCACTTCGGTGGGTGAACCCTATCCGGAGTATTTGATCCGCAAACTCAGCGGTTCGATAGCCGTCGGGGTGCTGAGTTTCTCGTGCACCATGGACGAGACACCGGTGACCTTCAGCGGTGTCATCAATCAGCGGTTGCGGTAAGCGTCGGCTGGAAAACAAAAAAAAGCCTCCCCGCGGTGTTTGCGGGGAGGCTTTTGGTTTATGCGTCGATGGCTATTTCTTGCGGAGCAGGATGGACTGGCTTTCGAAGGCCTGCCAGGTGGCCAGCAGCTGGCGGAAGCGTGCGTATTCTTCCACCTTGATGGTGCTGTGGTCGATTTTGAGGTTGCGGACGACGTTGATTTTCTTGCCGCTCTGCTCGACGGTGACGGTCAGGCTGCCGATGCCGGGGTAGTCGAGGGTCTGGTTGACCTCGCCGCCGACCAGTTTGATGCCTTTGGGCAGGGTGTAGGTGACATTGCTGCGGAGGTCGCAGGCCGAGGCCACCAGCGGTGTGGTGCGCTGCAGGGAGAGAGCTTTGGCGCTGATTTCGGGTTCGCCGGGCAGGGGGGAGAAGGCCTTGAGGTGGAAGAAGCCGTCTTCGAGGCTGTCGAGGTATTCGGTTGCATCGACAGTGTTGGTGAGGTCGTAGGTGGCCATCTCGTCCTTGGCTTCGCCGTTGATCTCGATGGGCGCTTTGCTGCGGACATCGAGGCGGTACTCGAGGGTGTCGATCATGACTCCCACCTGGTCATAGTCCTCGCCGATGACGCGGGCGGTAAAGCCCTCATGGTTGAGCGCGGCGGCCAGGAAGACGGCCTTGTCGGTGGCGGTGCCGCAGCCTGTGGCCCATACTTCAAAGGGCGTGGAGTGGACATAGCCAAGGTGCGAGGGGTGGATGTCGTTGAGGTGGATGTTGTCCACGACGTAGTTGCGGATGCTGGTGATGTTCTCTTTGGCGATGTAGCTACTCATCAGCTGTCGGATGACATCGGAGGCATCGCCGAAGGGTTTCTGGTCGAAAGCGGGCGTGTGCTCGGGAGCACCGTTGTAGAAGTGGAGCGTGGGAATGATGTCGGCGGGCATGTAAGGCTCGCGGGGAGCCTGCGGGATGTTGGTGTAGATGTGGCTGGTAGTTATGCTGCGTGTGCCGTCCTTGATGGTGGAAGTGTTGTTGGTGAGGTGGGGGAAGGTGATGTATTCTTCGCCGTAAGTGTCGTATTTCACCTGGAAGTTGGTGTTGTTGTTTACCACTACCTCGAGTTTCTCGACGGGACACTCACGCTGCAGCGGAAGTGTTTCGCGGAGAAGGTTGTAGCGGCGATGGATGGTGTAGTCGACAATGATGATGCATCCGATTTCCATGCCGGTGTGCACCATGGCCAGCTCGCGCAGATGGTTGAAGCGTCCGCAGTCGGCGCACTCGGAGGGCAGCTGGTAGATGAAAGCGTTTTGTGGCATGTCGATGCGTGTGCCGTCGAGCTGGAGGGTGTAGACCTCGTTGATGGTCAGATCTTCGAGGTCGGGGTTGTAGACCACAAAGGTCTCGCCCTTGTCGGCATAGGCTGTCAGGGCGCGGTTGCGGAGGATTTGTACCTCGTGGCGGTAATGGTAGTCGCTGGTGCCGTCGGCATTGACAGTCCACTCGTAGCGCAGCAGCTTATAGATGGCATCGGGCTGCTGGGCGTTGGCCAAGCTGAACAGGGAGACGAGGGTGGCTATAAATAATGTCTTTTTCATATCTTTATGTGCTTATTTGGTTAAAATGACAGGGGTTTCGGAGACTTTGATTTGGGCCATGGCGCTGGCTCGGAATGCAGGCCAGTCGGTGGCCTCGTAGATGCGTTTGCCGAAGACGGCTTGCTCGCCGAAGCTGAGCTTGTTGCCTTCCATCTGGAATCCGCAGCCGAAGCTGGCGGCGGGGTCGGCAATGCCGTCCACCATGGGGTAATGGAATTGTTTCGGCGCATAGGGCAGGGTGACGGTCTCACGGATGTCCACCAGGCGAGAGCAGCGGTCGCTGAAGGGCTGTGTGCGTGTTTCGGACTTGAAGTTGAAGTTCAGGTGGCTCATGGCGCGACGGTAGAAGTTGCGTGCCGACAGGGGAATGAAGGAGATGACCTCTTTGTCGACGGTGGCGTAGTGGGGGATGCGGTAGGTGTAGGTGATGCTGACGGGGTGGTCCAAATAGTGATCGGGGTCGTTGTATTGGATGTCAACGATTTCGGCGTTGGGGGCGATGCTGAGGAGTTCGCGCTCAAGGTTCTGGCGCCACTGGCTCTGCGGGGCACTGAAGACTCCACGCACGGCAGCGTCGCTCTGACCCTCGGCAGTGATGGTGAGGGTACCGGTGAGGGTGCCCTGCATGTCGATGGCGCTCTCGCCGATGATGCGGATGTAGTGGTTCTGGGCCGGCGAGATGGGGGTCTCCATCAGGTCGCAGCCCTCGGCGGTGCCGATGAGGTAGCCCTGCTGCTGCTCGGCGCTGCTCCAGAGTTCGCGCACGTTGGGCACCCAGGTGGGGTCGAGCATGCGGAAGGAACCGTCGCGCAGTTGCACGGCGCAGACCGAGTGGTTGAACTGGTCGGCGGGGATGCGGTCGATGCGTTCGCCGGCCATGGTCATGGCGGCGTAGGCTTTGAACCCTGCGGCACGGAGGAATCCGATAAGCGTCGAGGCTTTGTCCTTGCAGACGCCGCAGCGGTCGGTGAAGTTCATCTTCTGGTTGTGCAGCGTGAAGCCTTCGCCTTCGCCCATGGAGATGCCGGCGTAGCGGATGTTGTCGGCCACCCAGTGGGTCAGGCGGCTGATGCTGTCCATCTCATCCTTGGCGCCACGGAGCAACTCATTGACCTTCTTCTGCACCTCGGGGGTGGAGGTGAAGCTGCCGTAATCCTCGTTGACCCCGAAGAACCAACGGCTCTTGGCCTGCCAGTCGGGGCTGGTGGAGAGGAGCAGTTTGCACTGTATGTCGTTGTTGGCCAGGGCGCGGGGTTCGCGCTTCAGCGGCATGATGACTTCTTTATTGCTGAAGGTGTAGAGGGTGCGGCCCTCTTCGTCAGCAGCCTCGCGTTTGACGTTCAGCTCGCCGTTGTACACCTTGTATTGGAGGCTCTTTGTGTCGAGGATGTTGAGCATATACACCTTGCTCTTCACGGGCTGGTCGCTCCAGAAGGGCACGATGTCGTAGTAGTGACCCTTCATGGGGGGCACATAGCGGGCGTCGTCCTCGGGCAGGGCGGCAAATGTGCCGTTGAGCGAGGGGTGCTCGTCCTGCAGCAGGGCGTAGGTGTAGCCTTTCTTGTAGGTCCATACCTCCAGTTTGTCGCCAAGGTTCAGACGTCCCACCTGCACCATCTTTTGGCTTGCGCCCCAGTATATCATGCGGGCGGGAGCCACGTAGTCGTACACGGGGATGTTGCCCTCGCGGTCTGGCCACAGCAGTGTGTCCGTTTTGCCGGTGGCATAACGATGCACCAACACGCGCTCAATGTCGCAATAGGCCGACAGGGGGTCGTAGTCAATCTTGTAGGTGCTGTAGGCTGCGCATCCTTCGAAGGAGTTCATCTCGATGCACTTGTGTGTCAGCACATGGCTGAGCCCCGACTCTTCCATGTAGACTCCGGTCGAGTCGAAGAGGGTGATGGTGTTGCTGCCCGCGTATTTGCCTGGCAGGGCTTTCTGCTGCGCGACGGCAAAGGTGGCTGTAGCCGCTATCAGCGTGAGTAATACGAATGCTTTTTTCATCTTTTTCTTCTCTATTTTGAACTGCAAAGGTACGAATATTTTTTCATATAGAGAAACAAAATAAACAGAAAGTCCCGAAACTTATTTCGGGACTCCCTTTGTTGTCCTACCTGGATTCGAACCAAGACAAGCTGATCCAGAGTCAGATGTGCTACCGTTACACCATAGGACAATCGGTATTGTTTCTCTGTTAAAAACGGGTGCAAAAGTACAACCTTTTTTGAAACTGACCAAATTTTTTTTTGGCCGTATGCCTTTTACACTGCCTAAAATGCAAGATTACAAATGTTTGCCTATCCTTATTTTTTTATTTTTTAGCTGGAATCTTGCGGTACAACACGGGTGCATGGACAGGGTCTTCTACTGTTTTTTTGGCCTGTTCTCTTTCCTCCTCGGTCAGGGTGAAAGTTACCGGCAGGTTGAACTGGAGGCGCACCGTTTCGCCACGTTGTTTGGCGGGAATCCAGCGCGGCATCGTCTTCACCGCGCGGACAGCCTCCGCACCGCAGCCACCGCCGATGTCGCGCAGAAGCTTTGCGTTGGTGATGCTGCCGTCCTTCTCTATAATGAAGGTGACGTACACCTTGCCCTCGATGCCGTTCTCTTTGGCTTGTTCGGGATATTTGATGTTTTCCTCCAACCATTTGTATAGGGCCTCCTGTCCGCCGGGGAACTGCGGGTCTTCATCGACAATCACGAACACGTCGGACTGGTCGTCCTCGGGCATTTCGCCTTCAACAACATAGCCCGTGACGGCCACTGCCATGAACGGTATCGACACCGTGACAATCGACGCCACCGGCCCCTTGCCGGGAATGCCGGCGGGCTTCCAGCGCGGCATGGTGTTTATCACCCGTCGGGCCTCGTTGTTGCAGCCCTCGAGGCCCTTGATGATGCGGTAGCCCGACACATGGCCGTCGCTTTCGATGCGCAGTGCCGCCACCACCTCGCCCACAATGCCGTCCTCCTCAAACTGCGAAGGTATCTGCACGTGCCGGTCGAGCCAACGCTCCAACGCTTTCTGTCCGCCGGGAAACTCCGCCTTGACGGGAGGCTCCGTGTAGTAGCCGTCGTAGAAATCGTCCTTCTGGCTGTCCTTGGGCGCCGCGAACTCCTCCGGGTAATTCGGGTCGCCCAAGGACACTATGCCTTCAAGTTCCGGCAGGAGAGAGTCGGGAAAAGGCGGAGGCGGCATGAGGGTGTCCTCCGGCCCCACCTCCTCGAACACTTCGCCATCCGACAAGCTGTCGGCCTCCACCAGGGGGCCGCCCTGGCCGTTGCCGCAGGCTGCCAGCGAGAGGCTCAGGCCTGCCACCGTGGCGGCCTTGCCCAGCTTGAGGCGGCTGGCCAGGGCGCGCTCCAGGTATTGCACCTCGGCCTCGCACCTCGGGCAGGTGCCCCGGCAGGGCCCCTCGTAGGTGCACTCCCGCTGCTCCAGCGGAATGCCGTTCTCCTCGGCGATGCTGTGGCGCAGGGCCTTCAGCTGCTTGCAGATGTTTTTTCCTCGTGTCGGTTTCATAGTGGCGGTTAAAAAAAAACTTATACTACTATTATAACAGGAAAATCGGCAAAATACTACCGAGGGGTGCTGATTTTATGATTTTTTAACACTCAGAACTTGACGATGTCGATCAACCGGACCCCGTCGAGCCACACGGCGATGCAACCCACGGCGCCCAGGTCGCCGGCGGCATCCCAGTTCTCGATGGGCTGGAGGGTGCGGGCATCGACAATCTCGAAGTATTCGGGCTCGAACTTCAGCCCGTCGGGGCAGAGCGTGGGGTTCACCTCGTGGAACGACGCCAGGGTGTCCACCACCCACTCCTTCACATCGTCCACATCCTCGTACTCGGCCATCTCGGCGGCCTGCTCGAGGGTGGCGTTGATGGTGGGGGCAATGGCGCGGGCGGCAGGGGAGAGGCGCATGTTGCGGCTGCTGAGGGCCAGGCCGTCGTCGGCACGCACAATGGGGCAGGGCACCAGCTCGATGGGGTACTTGATCTGCTCCAGCAGGGCGCGGATGACGGCCACCTGCTGGTAGTCCTTCTCGCCGAAGTAGGCACGTTTGGGCTGCGCCAGGTCGAACAGGCGGCGCACCACCACGGCCACACCGCTGAAGTGGCCCGGACGGCGCGGCCCTTCCATCACCTCCTCCACGGGACCGAAATGATAGACAATCTCCGTGGGCTCTCCGTCGGGGTACATCTCCTCGACGGTAGGAGTGAAGGCTATGAGTGATGAGTGATGAGTGATGAGTGATGAGTGTGCTTGCGCAAGCTCGTTCTCCACTCTCCGCTCCAAACTCTCCATTAACTCCAGGTCGGCCTCGATGGTCCGGGGATACTTCTCCAGGTCCTCCTTGTTGTTGAACTGGATGGGGTTGACGAAGAGGGAGACCACGACGAAGTCGTTCTCCTTCAGGGCGCGCTCGATGAGCGAGAGGTGACCCTCGTGGAGGGCTCCCATGGTGGGCACAAGGCCTATTTCGAGGTTCTTGGCTTTGGCCTCGGCCACAGCCTGCTGCAACTCGGCAGCTTTGGTGATTTGTTTCATAATTATTTTTTGTTTTATGCCGGCGGGACGCCGGCGCTCCATTATTTTTGCTATGGCCGGCGGGACGCCGGCGCTCCATTATTTTTACCATGGCCGGCGGGATGCCGGCGCTCCATTTAATCTTTAATTTCTTCGTAGGGGGTGAAGCCCTCGTCGTCGGTGTCGTCGTCGTGCGGTGGCTGCTGTTGCTGTTCAAGGGGCTTGCGGTTGATGTACTTGTTGGGCAGCTCCAGCAGGTAGTTGACGCCCATCAGCACCAGGCTGAAAAGCAGGGCCGAGCCGAAGCTGTCCACGTGGAACCCGCTCACCATGGCCGACGCCATGAGGATAATGACGGCATTGATGACGAAGAGGAACAGCCCCAGCGTCACGGCCGTCACCGGCAGGGTGATGACGATGAGCACAGGGCGTATGATGTTGTTCAGCAGCGAGATGACGATGGCCGTCCAGAACACCGCCCAGAACGACTCCACCTCGATGCCCGGCAGCAGCCACGCGCCCACCATCACGGCGATGGAGAGTAGCATCAGGCGCGTCAGGCACCCACTACGGCTGGAATAAAACTCCATTTTCATCTTTCAACTTTCAATTTCAAAAGGTCCCTTTCCTTGACGCACGAGCTCGATGCCGTCGCTGCAGTCGATGACCGTCGAGGGGTCGGCGTCGGCAATGCCGCCGTCCACCACCACGTCCACACGCGATTCGAAGCGTTCGTGGATGAGTTCGGGGTCGCAGTAGTTCTCCGGCTCGTCCTCCTCGCCCAGCGGGCGCACGGAGGTGCAGATGAGCGGGCAGCCCACCTCCTCGATGACGGCGCGTGCAATGTCGTTCTCCGGCACCCGGATGCCGATGGTCTTGTTGGCATTCTGGTAGTTGCGCGGCACGCTGCCGGCGGCCTCCATGATGAAGGTGTAGGGGCCCGGCAGGCACCCCTTGAGCAGCGCGAAGGTGTCGCGGTCCATGGGCCGCACATACTCCGACGCCTGGCTCAGGCTCGAGCAGAGCATCGAGTATTTGGCCTGCTTCAGTTTGAACCCTTTCAGCTGGGCGATGGCCTCGGCGGCCTTCTTGTGCTCCATGCTGCAGGCGAAACAATAGAGTGTATCGGTGGGCAGAATGGCCACGCCGCCATTGCGCAACATGTCGGCTATCCTCCTCACTTCCCGCACGTTGGGGTTCTCGTTGTAGAGTTTTACAATCATAGGTTCTCTTTCTTTTCGAGGGTGCAAAAATACAACAAATAATTGATATGGCAAAAAAACATTTCACGGGTCAAAACCCCGCCTGATACGTATCCAATACGGCCGTTCTTATATTGTTCTTATATTGTTTACATATTGTTCTTACATTGTTCCTATATTGTGGATATAAGAACAATATGTAAACAATATGCGAACATTATAAGAAC